>DASVED010000404.1:0-4592 GCA_036380775.1 Actinomycetes bacterium | reverse complement strand
GGCTCAGCCGTGGCCCTCGACGGTGATGCCCATCTGACGGGCGGTGCCGGCGATGATCTTCTCGGCGGCGTCCAGGTCGTTGGCATTGAGGTCGGGCATCTTGGTCTCGGCGATCGCGCGCACCTGGTCGCGGGTGAGTCGGGCGACCTTGGTCTTGTGCGGCTCGCCGGAGCCCTTCTCGATGCCGGCGGCCGCGAGGATCAGGCGGGCGGCCGGCGGCGTCTTGGTGATGAACGTGAACGACCGGTCCTCGTAGACCGAGATCTCCACGGGCACGACCTGGCCGCGCTGCGACTCGGTCTGGGCGTTGTAGGCCTTGCAGAACTCCATGATGTTGACGCCGTGCTGGCCCAGCGCGGGGCCGACCGGCGGGGCGGGAGTGGCCGCGCCGGCCTGGATCTGCAGCTTGATGACCGCTGCGAGCTTCTTCTTGGGGGGCATGTCCGGGTCCTTCGTGGTGACGGTTGCTGCGGGCTTCTACGGCGTGGCGCCGAGGCCCGGCACCATTTTCTCGTACGTCCGTACGTGGCTAGATCTTCTGCACCTGATCGAACGAGAGCTCGACCGGTGTCTCCCGGCCGAAGATCGAGACCAGGACCTTGAGCTTCTGCGAGTCCGCGTGGATCTCGCTGATCGACGCCGGGAGGGTCGCGAACGGGCCGTCCATGACGGTGACCGACTCGCCGACCTCGAAGTCGGCGGCCTTGGTCTCGACGACCTGCTGCTTCTTCTCCTGCTCCGGAGCCAGGAACTGCATGACCTCGTCGAGGGTGAGCGGCGAGGGCCGGTGGGTGTGGCCGACGAACCCGGTGACCCCGGGGGTGTTCCGGACGGCGCCCCACGACTCGTCGGTGAGATCCATCCGCACCAGGACGTAGCCGGGCAGCAGGTTCTGCTTGACCTGCTTGCGCTGCCCGTTCTTGATCACGGTCTCCTCACGCTGGGGGACCTCGACCTGGAAGATGTAGTCCTCCATGTTCAGAGAGGACGTCCGGGTCTCCAGGTTGGTCTTCACCCGGTTCTCGTAACCGGCGTAGGAGTGCACGACGTACCAGTCGCCGGGAGCGCGCCGCAGCGCCGCCCGCATCTCCTCGACCGGGTCCGGCTCGGCGTCGACCGCCGGCTCGGCGTCCACGGCGGGCCCGGCGTCCACGGCGGGCCCGGCGTCCGCCACGGGAGCGGGCTCCTCCAGGGCGGCGGGCTCCGCGGGGGCAGCGGGCTCCTCGGGAGCGGCTGGGTCCTCGACGACCTCCACGGAGGGGTCAGCGGTCCCGACGGCGTCGACCTCGGGGGTCGCCTGCTCGTCGAGCTGGCTGGGGGTCTCGGACACGGTTGCTGTCACTTCCTGGATCTGGAGGTCTGGGGTGCGGGTCGGTGCGGCGTGGGAGCGGACGGCCGATGCGTCAGCCGAACACTGCGAGGATCGCCTTCGCGAAGCCGAAGTCGAGCACGCTCACGTAGGCGATGGTCACGAGCACGAAGACGATGACCACCGAGGTGTAGGTCACCAGCTCCTTGCGCGTCGGCCAGATGACCTTCCGGAGCTCGGCGATGACCTGGCGGTAGAACAACGAGATCCGCGCCGGGATCGGCTTCTTGGCCTCCCTGGAGCGCGGGGGTGTCGCGTTCTCCCGCGTGTCGGTCACGTCGTCTCCATCCGTGCAGTCGTCTCGTCGTCGCTGTTCTCGCCAGCCGTTGTCCTCGCAGGGCCGGAGGGACTCGAACCCCCAACCGCCGGTTTTGGAGACCGGAACTCTACCAATTGAGCTACGACCCTTCATGGTCGCCGATGCAGTCCCGGGACGCTGTGGCGACCCGTGTCGAGGGCGCGCTGGCGCAGGGGCCGTTCAGCCACCGACAGCCGAGTCTACGCACAGGACCCTGCCGGGGTCGAACCGCGACGGGGCGCTCGCGGGTGGCAGCATGGCGGCATGACAGGACGGGTCTCCCAGCGGGTGGGTGCCATCGCGGAGTCGGCGACGATGGCCGTGGACGCCAGGGCGAAGGCGCTCAAAGCGGCCGGCAAGTCGGTGATCGGCTTCGGCGCCGGCGAGCCGGACTTCCCCACGCCGGACTACATCGTCGAGGCGGCCGCGCAGGCCTGCCGGGACCCGCGCTGGCACCGTTACACGCCCGCGGGCGGCCTGCCGGAGCTCCGGGAGGCGATCGCGGCGAAGACGCTGCGGGACTCCGGTCACCAGGTCTCCGCCGCCCAGGTCCTCGTCACGAACGGGGGCAAGCAGGCCGTCTACGAGGCGTTCGCGGCCCTGCTGGACCCCGGCGACGAGGTGCTGGTGATCGCGCCGTACTGGACGACCTACCCCGAAGTGGTGCAGCTCGCGGGCGGGGTCACCGTCGTGGTGCTGACCGACGAGGGCAGCGGCTACCTGGCCACCGTGGAGCAGCTCGAGGCGGCCAGGACGCCGCGTACCAAGGTCCTGCTCTTCGTCTCCCCCTCCAACCCCACCGGCGCGGTCTATCCGCCCGACCAGGTGGAGGCCATCGGGCGGTGGGCGCTGGACAACGGCCTGTGGGTCCTGACCGACGAGATCTACGAGCACCTCGTGTACGGCGAGGCCCGGTTCTCCTCCGTCCCGACGCTGGTCCCGGAGCTCGCGGACCGGTGCGTCGTGGTCAACGGCGTGGCCAAGACCTACGCCATGACCGGGTGGCGGGTGGGATGGATGCTCGGCCCGCGCGACGTCGTGACGGCGGCCACCAACCTGCAGTCACACTCGACGTCCAACGTCGCGAACGTGAGCCAGATCGCGGCACTGGCCGCGGTGCGCGGCGACCTGTCGGCCGTGGCGGCGATGCGCGAGGTCTATGACCGGCGGCGGCGGACGATCGTCCGCATGCTCCGCGACATCCCTGGCGTCGAGTGCCCCGAGCCGCTGGGGGCGTTCTACGCCTACCCCTCCGTCAAGGGGGTGCTCGGCAAGGAGATCGGCTCGCAGGGCCGGCGGCCGTCGACGAGCGCGGAGCTGTGCGAGGTCGTCCTGGAGGAGGCGGAGGTCGCCATCGTGCCGGGCGAGGCGTTCGGCACCCAGGGCTACGTCCGGATGTCGTACGCGCTCGGCGACGACGACCTGGTCGAGGGCGTCACCCGGCTGCACAAGCTCCTGGCCGGGGCCCGCTGAGCGACGTGACCACGATCCACTGTGCGCTTCTGCACCAGACACGCCGGCAGTCCGGTGTGTCAACGCACAGTTGAGGGATCTGGGGGCGCTGCCGAAGGCGCACCTGCACCTGCACTTCACCGGGTCGCTGCGCCCGGCGACGCTGCGCGACCTGGCGGTCCGGCACGGCGTCCGGCTGCCGGACACGCTGCAGACGGTCGGCCAGGGGGCGCCGCCCGAGCTGACCGCGACCGACGAGCGGGGCTGGTTCCGCTTCCAGCGGCTCTACGACGCCGCCCGCTCGGTGGTCCGCGGCGAGGCCGACGTGCGGCGGCTGCTGCGCGAGGCCGCCGAGGACGACCGCGCCGAGGGGTCGGGATGGCTGGAGATCCAGGTCGACCCGACGTCCTACGCGCCGTGGCTGGGCGGGCTCACCCCGGCCGTCGACGTGGTGCTGGACGCGGCGCGCGAGGCCGAGGAGGCGACCGGTGTCGGGATCGGGGTCGTGATCGCGGCGAACCGGACCCGGCACCCGTTCGACGCGCGCACGCTGGCCCGGCTGGCCGCGATGCACGCGGGCGACGGCGTGGTCGGCTTCGGGCTGTCCAACGACGAGCGGCGGGGCCGCACCGAGGACTTCGCGCCGGCGTTCCGGATCGCCACCCGCGCCGGCCTCCTGTCGGCGCCCCACGGTGGCGAGCTGGCCGGGCCCGAGCACGTCCGGACCGTGCTGGACACGCTGGGCGCCCGCCGGATCGGGCACGGCGTGCGGTCCGTCGAGGATCCGCCGCTGCTCGACCGCCTCGCGCGGGAGGGCGTGACGCTCGAGGTGTGCCCGGTGTCCAACGTCCGGCTGGGGGTCCACCACGAGCTCGCCGACGTTCCCCTCCGACAGCTCCGCGAGGCGGGCGTCAGCGTCGCGCTGGGCGCCGACGACCCACTCCTGTTCGGGTCACGGCTGGTCGACCAGTACGAGGCCGCGCGGTCCGTGCACGGCTTCACCGACGGGGAGCTCGCCGAGCTGGCCCGGTGCTCAGTCCGTGCCTCGCGGGCTCCCGACGACGTGCGGGACCGGCTGCTTCGTGGCGTCGACGACTGGCTGGCCACCCCCGCCTGACCCGCGGGGACGCGCGACCCGACCGACCGAGCGAGCCGTCAAGATCGTCTCCCAGCCACACAGTGCCCACCCGGAGCCCGTGCCGGTGGCGGTCGCTCTCGCGTGCTGCGAGCTCGCCGGTGACCCGTCGCCCTGCACTGTGTGGCTGAGGAACGATCTTGGGGCGCGAGGGCAGCTAGAGCTCGGTGCCGACGAGGACCGGCTCGGCGACCAGGGAGATGCCGTACCGCTCCCGGACACCGTCCCGGATCTCGCGCGCCAGGGCCAGCACGTCGGCCGTGGTGGCTCCCCCACGGTTGGTCAGGGCCAGGGTGTGCTTGCTCGACAGCCGCACCGGGCCGTCGCCGTAGCCCTTG
>DASVED010000403.1:0-5028 GCA_036380775.1 Actinomycetes bacterium | reverse complement strand
CTGAGGCTGGGTGCAGACACGGTGCGCGACCTTTCGTCGTTCGGGTCCCTCGTGTCTAGCGCATTCCGGACAAGTCGGACAAGACCGCGAGGCTCATCCGCCGAGCGCTGCGCACGCCCGGCGTCACCCGGCGTGTCGGGCGTGTCCGCAGCGCTCGGCGGGAGGTGGCGGGGAGGTGGGCGGCTAGACCTTGATCTTGGCGTTGGTCGGGTCGTAGAGCGGCCGCAGGGACGGCCGCGCCGGGTAGAGCCGTCCCGCCACCTCGACCTCCCACTCCGCACCCTCGAGCCAGGCCTTGTCGACCGGCTCCCCCGACCCGACCATCGAGAGCCCGACCGCGCCGCCGAGCGTGTGGCCGTAGGACGCGGCCCGGACGTAGCCGACCGGCTTGCCGTCACGCAGCACGGGTTCGGCGTGGTAGAGCATCACGTCCGGGTCCCCGACCAGCACTTGCACCAGCCGCCGCGTCAACGGGCCGGCCGCCTTCTTCGCCTCGACGGCTTCGCGCCCGATGAAGTCGTGCGAGAAGTCGACCGCGAAGCCCAGGCCCGCCTCCAGCACCGAGTCGGTGTTGTCGATGTCGTGCCCGTAGTCGCGGTAGCCCTTCTCCATCCTCAGCGACGCGAGTGACTTGAGCCCGGCGTGCGTGAGGTCGAACGCCTCGCCGGCCGCGACCAGCCGGTCGTAGACGTGCGTCGCCTGCTCGACCGGGATGTAGAGCTCGTAGCCGAGCTCGCCGAGGTAGGTAATCCGCACGCACAGCGCCCGGGCGAACCCGATGTCGATCGACCGCGCGGTGCGGAACGGGAACGCCTCGTTGGACAGGTCGGCGGATGTCAGCGTCTGCAGCAGCTCGCGGGACCGCGGGCCCTGCACGTTGATCTGCGCGAAGCCTGACGTCATGTCCGTGACCGCGGCGACCATGTCGTCCGCGATGTGCCGGCGCATCCAGGTCTCGGCGTGCCGGTGGGCGGTGTCCGACGCCACGACCCAGAACCGGTCGTCGTCGAGTTTGGTGACGGTGAGGTCGGCTTCCAACGTGCCGCCCTCGTTCAGCCACTGCGTGTACGTGATGAGGCCGCTGTCACCGTCCACATGGTTGGCGGAGAGCCGTTGGAGCAGGCGACCGGCGTCGCGCCCCTGGACCAGGAACTTCGACATGAACGACATGTCCATGCAGATGACGTTCTCCCGCGCGGCCCGGTGCTCGGCGGCCCACCAGTCGAACCAGTCCGGCCGGCCCCAGGTCAGCCGGCCCGCTTCGGCCACCTGGCCGGGCGGCGCGTACCAGTCGGCACCCTCCCAGCCGCTGACGTCGCGGAAGTAGGCGCCGCGGGCCGCCAGCCGGTCGTGCAGCGCCGAGACCTTCGCGCCGCGGGCGGTCTGCATGGACCGGGTCGGGTAGTGGCACTGGTAGACCATCCCGAGCGACTCGACCGTGCGCGTCGCGCGGTACTCGGGGTTGGACTGGTAGCTGTGCAGCCGGTCGATGTTCATCCCGGTGACGTCGATGTCGGGCCGGCCGTCCACGATCCAGTGCGCGAGCGCCCGGCCGAGGCCGCCGCCGGTCAGGATCCCGATCGAGTTCAGTCCCGCCGCGACGAAGTAGTTGCGCACCTCGGGCGCCTCGCCGACCACTGGCTGCAGGTCGGGCGTGAAGCTCTCCGGCCCGCAGAAGAACGTGCGGATGCCCACCTCCGACGCGATCGGGACCCGCCGCATCGCCGCCTCGAGATAGGGCCCCATCCGGTCCCAGTCCGGCGGCAGCACGCCGAACGAGAAGTCCTCCGGTACGCCGTCGACGTTCCACGGCGCGCAGACCGCCTCGAAGAGGCCGAGCATCAGCCCGCCACCCTCCTCGCGGAAGTAGCCGTAGCGGGCCGGGTCCTCGAGCACCGGCCAGTCGCCGGAGATGCCGTCGATCTCCTCGGTGAGCAGGTAGTAGTGCTCGGCAGCCTGCAGCGGGATCGTCACGCCGTTGCGCGCGCCGAGCTGGCGGGCCCACATCCCGGCGCAGTTCACGACGACCTCGCACTCGACATCACCTGCCGACGTACGCACTCCGGTGACCGCGCCGCGCTCGGTGAGCACCTCGAGCACCGACACGCCCTCGGCGATGCTCGCTCCCGCCATCCGCGCGCCCTTCGCCAGCGACATCGTGACGTCCACCGGGTTGGCCCGGCCGTCCTCCGCGACGTAGAAGCCGGCGAGCAGGTCGTCGGTGCGCGCCAGCGGGAACAGCTCGCCGATCTCGCGCGGCGAGATCTCCTGGACGTCGACGCCGCACCAGCGGTTGAACGCCGAGACCCGGCGGTACTCCTCGAGCCGGTCCTCGTCGCCGGCCGCCTCGATGAAGCCGACCGGCTTGAAGCCCGTCGACAGCCCGGTCTCCGACTCCAGCCGCGCGTAGAGGTCGCGGGTGTACGTGCGCATCTCGGTGGACGTCTCGGACGTGGAGCCGAAGGTGACCATCAGGCCGGCGGCGTGCCAGGTGGTGCCTGACGTCAGCCGGTCCCGCTCGACGAGCAGCACGTCCTCGCCGAGGTGGGCCAGGTGGTACGCGACCGAGGTGCCGATCACGCCTCCGCCGATCACGACGACGCGGGCACGGGACGGCAGCTGCGGGCTCGGCACCCCGTGAGCCTAGGCCGGTCGATGATCCAGGTGACCTTGCAGCCCCTGGAGGGGCCGTCGCGTCACCTGGATCACCGTGCAGGGTGTCGTCCACAGCCCGCCAGGCAGCCCCGCGCCGTCCACACGTTGCCGACGACGGCGGTCCGAGGTCGCGGTCCCGGGTTGGGTCGTGACATGTGCTGGCTGTGCGACCACCCGGGCGCCACCTTCGACGACTACCTGTACCAGGTGGAACGGATCGTGGCGAGGGACTGCTTCGCCGTGCAGGCCGTGTCCGGTGAGCGGCGGCGGGCGGGGTTCTCGTACACGGTCGGGCTCACCGAGCACGACCGGCCCGAGCTGCTGGTGACCGGGCTCAGCAGGCGCCGGGCCCATGACCTGCTCTGCGCCCTCGCGCACCACCTGTTGCACGCGCCGGCTCCCCCGACAGGAGTGCCCTGGCCGCTGCGCGACGGACCGGTGGTCGAGTTCGTCACAGTGGACGTGCCGGACGCGCACCTGGGTGTGGCGGTGGCTCTCTACGGCCCCACGGCGGTGGAGGCCCTGCAGGTCGTCTGGCGGGACGACCACGGCCGCTGGCCGTGGGACCTGGGTCATCGCGCAGGACGGGGCGGCCAGCCGGTGCTCGGCGTCCGCGACGGCACCTGACCACTGAGCCGAGCGCTGCAAAACCGGCCGCGGCGACCACGGCGTGTCGGGCGTGTCCGCAGCGCTCGGCGACGCGTGGAAGGGTCAGCGACTGTCGGCGACCCGACCGGCGATCCCGTCCGCCGCCGCCGTCAGCACCGGCACGAGGTCGGCCACCGACTCGTGGGTGACCCGTCCGGCGGGCCCGGACACCGAGAGCGCCGTCGCCCGGCTGCCCGGCACGGCCACCGCGACGCAGCGCACCCCCGCCTCCTGCTCACCGTCGTCGACAGCGTGACCCTGCCTCCGGATCACCGAGAGCTGCTCCAGCAGCCGGTCGACATCGGTGATGGTGTGCTCGGTCAGCGCCGGCATGCCGGCCCGGGCCACGATGCCGCGGGTCTCCGCCTCGGGCAGCTGCGCGAGCAGCGCCTTGCCGACGCCTGTGCAGTGCGCGAAAACCCGTCGGCCCACCTCGGTGAACATCCGCACCGTGTGGCGCGACGACGGCACCTGCGCGACGTACACCACCATGTCGCCGTCCAGCATCGCCAGGTTCGCCGTCTCCCCGGTCTCCTCGGCGAGCGTCAGGAGATGGGGGCTGGCCCACCGCTCGACGGTGCGGGTCGCGCTGTCCCCGAGCCCGATCAACCGTGGGCCGAGGGCGTAGCGACGCGACGGAAGCTGCAGCACATAGCCGGACGCGACCAGGGTGCGGACGATGCGGTGGATCGTCGGCACCGGCAGCCCGGACGCGGCGGCGAGCTGACTGAGGGCGACCTCGCCCCCGGCTGCCGCCATCAGCTCGAGCAGCTCGAACGCGCGGTCCAGCGACTGCACCCCGCCGGTGCGCGCCGGCCGGCTCGCCTGTGCCGGAACCCTGCCGGTCATGTCCCCTCCCAGCTCACCCGGCCACCGGCGCCGAACGCCGCCACCGCACGGTGGAAGTCGTCGCTGCCGAACGCCCGCGCCACGATGTCGTCCCCTTCCGGGAGCGCCGCGCGACGCAGCCTGGCCACGGCGGTCGTGCTGGCCCACAGGGTCAGCGGCGCGTGCCCGAGCAGGGTGTCGACGACGTCGGTCACCGCGGCGTCGAGGTCGTCGTCGTCGCACATCGCGGCCACGAAGCCGGCTGCCTGCGCCTCGTCCGCGCTGAAGAGCCTGGCCCGGAGCAGCATGTCCAGGGTGCGCGCCGGGCCGAGGTGGGCGACGAGCAGGGACACGCTGTTCATCGACAGGCAGTTGCCCAGCGTCCGCGCGATCGGGACGCCGAATCGCGCCGAGCGCGTCGCGAGCCGCAGGTCGCACGCCGCCGCGATGGCCAGACCGCCCCCGAGGCAGTAGCCCTGCACCGCCGCGACCGTAGGGACTCCGACGTCCTCCAGCCGGTTGACGACCCGGGCGATCCGCTCCTCGTAGGCCACCCCGTCCGCGCCGTCCCGGAAGTCGCGGAAGGCGGCGATGTCGGTGCCGGACACGAACGCCCGGCCCCCGGCGCCGCGCAGCACCAGCACCCGGACCCCATCGTCGGCGTCAGCGGTCTCGCACGCGGCGTGCAGCCCGTCGTACATGTCGAACGTCATCGCGTTGTGCTGCGCGGGGCGGTCGAACGTGACGGTGAGCACGGCGCCGTCGCGCTCCACGACCAGGTGGTCGGTCATCCGGCCACCCCCGCGGCACCGGTCGAGACCAGCGAGTCGACCTCGTCGTCGGTGTAGCCGGCCTCGCGCAGCGCCTCGCCCGTGTGGGCTCCGAGCACCGGGCCCG
>DASVED010000402.1:0-5777 GCA_036380775.1 Actinomycetes bacterium | reverse complement strand
GAGCCGAGCAGCCCGTGGATGAACAGGACGGCCGGGCCCTCGCCGCTGTCGAGGAACCACAGGTCGTGCCCGTGCAACGTCGCCGTCCGTACGGTCGACCCGCCCATCGCTCTCCTCGTGCGTCGCATCCACCACCGAGCGAAACTACTGAAGGGTAACTTACGGACGCGTAGGTAGGCGCCGCCCGGGGTAGGGGGCGTCGGTGACCTTGACCCTGCTGCCTGGCTGGACCGCCCGCGACATCCCGGACCTCACCGGCCGACGGGCCGTGGTGACCGGCGCGAACTCCGGCCTGGGCGTCGCGACGGCCACCGAGCTGGCTCGGCACGGCGGGGAGGTGGTGCTCACCGCGCGCGACGGCGCCAAGGGCGAGGAGGCGCTCCGCCGGGTGCGGATCGACGTCCCCGGCGCCTCGGTGGAGCTCGCTGTGCTGGACCTCGCGGACCTCGAGTCGGTACGCGCGTTCGCGACCGAGCAGGGCGACCGTCCGCTGGACCTGCTCGTCAACAACGCCGGCGTCATGGCGGTGCCGTACCGCCGTACCGTCGACGGCTTCGAGCTGCAGCTGGCCACCAACCACCTCGGCCCGTTCGCCTTGACCGGCCTCCTTCTCCCTGCCCTGCTTCAGCGCCCCGCCGCCCGGGTCGTCACGGTGAGCAGCTTCATGCACTGGTTCGGCTCGATGCAGTTCGGCGACCTGATGAGCGAGCGGTCCTACGACCCGTGGCAGGCCTACTGCCGGACCAAGCTGGCCAACCTGCTCTTCATGCGCGAGCTCGGTCGGCGGACTGGCGCCGCGGGACTGGGCCTGGTGAGTGCCGCGGCGCACCCGGGCTATGCCCGGACCAACCTGCAGCGCGTGGGCCCGCAGATGGGCGGGCGGCGGGCCACCGAGATCGTGCTGCGGCTCGGCACGGCCGTCGTCGGGCAGAGTGCTGCGACGGGAGCGCTGCCGCAGCTGCGGGCGGCGACCGACCCGGACGTGCGCAGCGGCGACTACTTCGGCCCGCGCGGCCCGGGGGAGCAGCGCGGCCTGCCGAAGCGGGTCCGGATGAGCGCCAACGCGCGCGACGACACGGCAGCCAGGCTGCTGTGGGACGCGTCGGAGGACCTGACCGGCGTGACCTATCCCGCGACGGCCGGGCTGCGCAGCTGACCGGCCCCGGTCAGTGCACCGGGCTGGCCGACGGGTCGCTGCTCCAGGAGTCCCACAGCGCCGCGTAGGCGCCACCGGAGGCAACCAGCTCGTCGTGCGAGCCGAGCTCGCTGACCAGGCCGTCCTCCACCACGGCCACCCGGTCGGCGTCGTGGGCGGTGTGCAGCCGGTGGGCGATCGCGACGACGGTCCGGCCGTGCAGGACCGCCGCCAGCGAGTGCTCGAGGTGGCGGGCCGAGCGGGGGTCGAGCAGCGACGTCGCCTCGTCCAGCACCAGGGTGTGCGGGTCGGCCAGCACGATCCGCGCCAGGGCGAGCTGCTGGGCCTGGGCCGGGCTGAGCGGCCGCCCGCCGGAACCCACTTCGGTCGCCAGGCCGTCCGGCAGGGCCAGCACCCAGGCCAGCGCGTCGACCGCTGACAGCGCCGCGCGCAGCGCGTCCTCGGTGGCGGCCGGGCGGGCGAGGAGCAGGTTCTCGGCCACCGACCCGACGAAGACGTGGTGCTCCTGGGTCACCAGCACGACATGGCGGCGCAGGTCGTCCAGCGGCAGGTCCACGAGGGGTACGCCGCCGACGGTGACCCGACCGGTCCGCGGCGGGTGCACCCCGGCCAGCAGCCGACCCAGCGTCGACTTTCCGGCGCCGGACGGCCCGACGACGGCCAGCCGCTCGCCGGGTCGCAGGTCGAGGTCGATGCCGCGCAGCACGTCGCGGCCCTCGCGATACGCGAACCGGACGTCCTCGACGACGACGTGCTCGTCAGCCGGCCGCTCGTCGCTCGCGACCCGGTCGTCGGGGACCAGCTCCACCCCGAGGATGCGGGACAGCGCGGTGGCGCCGACCTGCACCTCGTCCAGCCAGGAGATGAGGCGGTCCACCGGGTCGACGACCTGCACGGCGTACAGGGTGACCGCCGTGACCTGGCCGAGCGTCGCGTGTCCTCCCGCCACCAGCCAGGTGCCCCACACCAGGCTCAGCGTCACGGGCACCGCGTAGGCGAGCTCCATCGTGGGGAACCAGATCGTGCGCAGCCGCAGCGTGTAGCGCTCGGCGTCGTGTGCCCGGGCCAGGTCGCCCTCGATGCGCGCGGTCCGGCGGCCGGCGAGCCCGAGCGCCTCGACGGTCCGCGCGCCATCGACGGTCTCGGCGAGGGTGCCGTTGTACTGCGCGTAGGCCTCGCGCTCGCGCAGGTAGCCCGCGGGCGCCCGGCGGAGGTACCACCGGGTGCCGATCGCGATCAGCGGCGCGCCGGCCAGCAGCGGCAGCGCCACCAGCGGGCCGGTGACGAACGCCGCGACGACGGTCAGCGCGACCGTGACCGTGGCGACCAGCACCTCGGGCACCGCGAAGCGCACGGTCCTGGCCAGAGCCTCGACGTCGCCCGTGCTGCGGGTGACCAGGTCGCCGGTGCCGGCCCGCTCGACGGTCGACAGAGGCAGCGACAGGACACGGGTCAGGAAGCCCTCGCGCAGGTCGGCGAAGACCGTCTCGGCGACCACGAAGCCGGCCCGGCGGGCGAACCAGGTCAGCACCGTCTGGGCGACCAGGGCGAGCGCGAGCAGCACGGCCAGCCGGTCGAGGTGCCCGCGGGTCGTGCCGGCGCGCAACGACTCGACCATCTCGCCGAGCAGGCGCGGGCCGGCCAGCCCGGCGAGGGCAGCGAACCCGTTGAGGACCAGCATCCCGACGAGGGGCCGGCGGTGCCGGGCCAGCAGGACCTTCACCTGCCGGCGGACCTGGGTCGAGGTCGCGACGGGCAGGGTCCGGCGGCTCATCGGTCCTCCCCGCGGGTGACGGTCTGCCGGTAGCCGGGGTTCTGGGCGAGCAGGTCGCGGTGCCGGCCGCGGGCGACGACCCGGCCGCCCACCAGGTAGGCCACGTCGTCGCACCGGTCGAGCAGCAAGGGGCTGGCGGTGGTGATCACGGTGGTGCGCCGGCCGTCGTCGTGGCGGGCGGCGCGCAGCCGGGCGGCGACGAGCAGCTCGGTGTGGGCATCCACCGCGCTGGTGGGCTCGACGAGCACGAGGACCTCTGGGTCCGCGACCAGCACCCGGGCCAGGGCCATCCGCTGCCGCTGCCCCCCGGAGAACCCGCGGCCGGCCTCGTCGACCTCCTCGTCCAGCCCGTCGGGCAGGGAGTCGAGCACGTCCTCGGCGGCGGCGACGTGGAGGGCGGACACCAGGTCGGCGTCTCCGCGGGCATGCGCGGCGTCGGCCCACGGGTCGAGCTCGTCGCGCAGCACGCCGGTGAACAGCCGGGGGTCGGCCTCGGAGACCAGCACCCGGCGGCGGACGGCGGCGATCGGCAGGTCCATCAGCCGGGTGCCGCCGAGGGTCACTCCCGCGTCGTCGGAGAGCCGGCCGAGCCGGTGGGCGACGGCGGCGGACTCGTCGGGGTCGGCGCTCACCAGCGCGGTGAGGGTGCCGCTCGCGACGGTCAGCCCGGACCGGGCGTCCGAGAGGGTCGACCCGGTCGGCGGCTCGGCGGCCGGCTCGGCGGTGTCGCGGATCTCGGGTTCGGTGGTCAGGACGGCCACGATCCGCCGGGCGCCGACCAGCGATCGCGTCACCTTGTCGGCGGCCTCCACTGCGGTCCTGATGGGGATCACAAGGAAGAACGCGTAGCCGTAGAACGCCACGACGTCGCCCACGTCGATGGCGCCCTCGAGGGCCAGACGGGCGCTGAGCCAGGTGACCAGGACGAGGAAGACCCCCGGCAGCAGGACCTGCGCCGAGTCGAGGGTGGCCTGCGGCGAGGCGACGCGGACGCCGGCGCGTTGCAGCTCGGCGGATCGGTTGCGGTAGCGCTCGAGGAAGGCTGGCTCGCCGCCGATGCCGCGCAGCACGCGCAGCCCGGCGACCGTGTCCGCGCCGAGGGCCGTCAGCTTGCCGGCCACCTCCCGCTGCGCGTGCTGGCGGCGCTGGAGGGGACGCAGCAGCGGGCCGAGCAGCAGCACCATGGCGGGCGCGCCGAGGAGCACGACGAGCCCGAGCAGCACGGAGCTGCGCAGCAGGATCACCGCGACGACGACGTAGGAGACCACCGCGCCGGCGAACCGGGCGGTCACGTCGAAGGCGCTGCCGATGTGCAGGGCGTCGTTCGTGGCCGCCGAGACCACCTCGCCGGTGGGCAGGCGACGGCGGATCGCCACGCCCACCTCGGCGCTGTGCCGGCCGAGCAGCTGCATGGCACGGAACGACGCCTGCAGCCAGTTGTCCACGGCGACGCGGTGCCGCAGCACGCCGAACACCGCCTGGACCGCTGCCAGGCCGAAGACGACCAGGGACCAGCGCGCGGCCGCCTCGAGGTCCTTCTCCGCGACGCCCGCCTGCAGGCCGCGGCCGATCGCCGCCGGCACCAGCGCCTGGGCGACCATCCACGTCACGCCGAAGGCCACCCCGACGAGGAGGGTGCGCCACTGCTGCCGCCCGGTCCAGAGCAGGTACCGGGCTGGTGAGCGGAGGTCCGGGGAGCCCGGGTCGGCGAGCGGCAGGTGACGCATGATGATCGACAGTACGGCCCGGAGGCCCCGTGATTAAACCGGGTTTCGCCCCCGGCCGACGACGGGGCGCTCCGGATGGCCCCCCTAGAATCGGACGGTGGCTGCTGAGGGGTTCGACACAGTCCTCGTCGTCGACTTCGGAGCGCAGTACGCGCAGCTGATCGCCCGCCGGGTCCGCGAGGCGCGCGTCTACAGCGAGATCGTGCCGCACACGATGCCGGTCGCGGAGATGCTCGCCCGGCGGCCGGCCGCGATCATCCTCTCCGGCGGTCCCGCGTCGGTCTACGCGCCGGGGGCGCCCGCGGTCGACCCGGCCATGTTCACCTCCGGCGTCCCGGCGTTCGGGATCTGCTACGGCTTCCAGGCGATGGCGCTGGCGCTCGGCGGCAAGGTGGCGCGCACCGGCAGCGCGGAGTTCGGCCGGACGACGCGGGAGATCGTCGGTGCCGACCCGACCCTGTTCCACGGGCTGCCCCGCGAGCAGTCGGTCTGGATGTCGCACAACGACGCGGTCGCGGAGGCGCCGGACGGCTTCAGGGTCGTGGGGCGGACGAGCGACACACCCGTCGCAGCGTTCGAGGACGCCGACCGGCGGCTCGCGGGTGTGCAGTTCCATCCCGAGGTGCTGCACACCGAGCACGGCCAGGCCGTGCTCGAGCACTTCCTCTACGAGGTGGCCGGACTCGCACCGTCTTGGACGATGACCGGCGTCATCGAGGAGCAGGTCGAGGCGATCCGGGCCCAGGTCGGTGACAAGCGGGTGATCTGCGGGCTCTCCGGCGGCGTCGACTCCGCGGTCGCGGCGGCCCTGGTGCACAAGGCGGTGGGCGACCAGCTCACCTGCGTGTTCGTCGACCACGGCCTCCTGCGCAAGGGGGAGGCGGAGCAGGTGGAGCGCGACTTCGTCGCGGCTACCGGCGTACGTCTGAAGGTTGCCGACGCCGCGAAGCGGTTCCTCGACGCTCTTGCGGGCGTGAGCGACCCGGAGCTGAAGCGCAAGGCGATCGGCAGGGAGTTCATCCGGGTCTTCGAGGAGTCGGCGCGCGAGGTGGTCGCCGAGGCCGGCGCGCACGGCGAGTCGGTGGACTTCCTCGTGCAGGGAACCCTCTACCCCGACGTG
>DASVED010000401.1:0-2088 GCA_036380775.1 Actinomycetes bacterium | reverse complement strand
GCCGCAGCCCCGCAGCGGAGACGGCGGGACTCAGAGCTCGGCGAGGGGCACCGAGGCATCGGCGAGGCGTGCGGTGTCGAGCGGGCGGCGGGAGCGGATGAGGTCCTGGACGTCGTCGATGGTGTCCCAGACGTTGATGTGCATGCCCGCCTCGAGCCGGCCGTCGACAAGCCAGAACGCCATGAACTCGCGCGCCTCCAGGTCGCCCCGGGTCACCAGCTCGGCAGTCGCCGGGTCGACGACGTGGCCGGCGTACTCCATCCCGATGTCGAACTGGTCGGACCAGAAGAACGGCAGCACGTCGTGGCTGAGGCCCTGTCCGAGCATGTTGCGGGCCGCGACCGGCGCACCGTCGTAGGCGTTGGCCCAGTGCTCGACGTGGATGCGGCGGTTGCGGAGCGGGGCGCAGGGCCAGGCGCACACGTCGCCGGCGGCGAACACGTCAGGGTCGGACGTGCGCAGCGACGCGTCGACCACGACGGCGCCGGCCATCGTCTCGTCGACCTCGAGTCGCGCCGCCGCGGCGATGTCGGCGTTGGGCAGCACACCGATGCCGACCAGCACCAGGTCGGCCTCGAACACCCTGCCGTCGGTCGTGACGACCGACTCCACCGTGGTGGCGCCCCGCAGCTCCTGGATGCCGGCATGCAGAACCAGGTCGACCCCGTTGTCGCGATGTGCCCGGGCGAAGACCCTCGACATCGGGTCTCCGAGGGCCCGGATCAATGGAGCCGCCGGCGACACCACCTTCACCTCGCAGCCGTACGAGCGGGCTGCCGCGGCCGCCTCCATGCCGATCCACCCGGCACCGATCACGACGACGCGCGGCCTGGTCGCGAAGCGGTCGCGCAGCGCCACCGAGTCGTCAAGGGTTCGCAGCGCCACCACCCCATCGAGGTCGGTGCCCGGCACTCCCAGTCGCTGCCCCCGCGAACCGGTGGCGAGCAGCAGCTTGTCGTACCTCACGTCCTGGCCGTCGGCCGTCTTGACGAGGTGCGAGGCAGGGTCGAGGGAGACGGCCCGGACACCGAGGCGCACGTCGATGTCTCGGTCGACGTACCAGCCCTCGTCGTGGAAGGTCACGCTGTCCGGCTTGTCGTCGCCCTTGAGCACCTGCTTGGACAGCGCCGGCCGGTCGTAGGGAAGTCGTGGCTCGGCAGACAGCACCGTCAGGGAGCCGTCGTAGCCCTCCTCGCGGAGCGTCTCGACCGCACGGACGGCAGACACCCCTCCACCGACGATCACGTGCCCGGCTGACCCTGGTGACCCTGCTGACATGAACCGGAACCCTACGCCCAGCGCTCGTGCCACGCCCCGGCGGAGACGTCGGTGAGCGAGGCCACCTGGTCGACAACGACCCGCAGTCGCTGCGCGTCATCGCGGGCAGCCGCCCAGTCGCCGTGGAACACCGGCGACAGCGAGCCCGGCGCGTCCCGGAGCAGGCCCGTCGTGAGCTCGGTGAGCAGAGCCCGCTGCACCTCCATCGCCGGTTGCCGGTCATGCGCGCGCATCACGTAGTGAGCGGCCACCCCCTTGAGGACGGCGATCTCGTCCCGGACCGGTTCCGGCACCACGAGGTCGGCGGCATGGCGCACCAGCGGCCCCCCGCCGAACCGGTCGTGGGTGGCCGCCTGCGTCAGCTCGCAGAAGCGACCGATCAGGCCGGAGGTGAGGCGCTTGAGCGACGCCAGCGACGCCCGGGTGCCGTCGAAGTCCTCTTCCGGCCATATGCGCAGCGCTCGCAATCGCTCGAGTGCCGCATTCAATGCCGCATCGTCGCTGTCGGGTTGATACCAGTCGCGAACGACATCGAAGACCGCCGTTCGCTCGGCGGGATCTGCCAGCAGGCGCAGGTTGATGCGACCCGCCACCACTCCGTCCTCGACGTCGTGCACGCAGTACGCCACGTCGTCGGCGAGATCCATCACCTGCGCCTCCACGCAGCGCCGGGTCCCGGCGACGCCGTCGCGAATCCATGTGAAGGCGTCCATGTCGTCGGCGTACACGCCGAACTTGCCTCCCACGCCGGCTCGTGGCCACGGGTACTTGATGCTCGCGTCCAGGGCCGCTCGGGTGAGGTTCAGGCCC
>DASVED010000400.1:0-10671 GCA_036380775.1 Actinomycetes bacterium | reverse complement strand
CCGCTGGTGGGCCCTGGTCTGCATGCCCTCGCGGTAGATCTGGGCGTTGTTCCGGCCGGAGGCCTTCGCCACGTACATGGCGGAGTCCGCGTTGCGCAGCAACGTCTCGGCATCTTCCCCGTGGTCGGGCGCGAACGCGGTGCCGATGCTCAAGGTCGTCGCCAGTGACCGGTCGCCAACCCGGATCGGGTCGGCAAAGCCGGCCAGCAGCCGCCGGGAGACCTCGGCCACCGTCTCCTCGGAGGCGTCGCCCACGAGCATCACGGCGAACTCGTCGCCGGCCAGCCGGGCGACCAGGTCACTCTCGCGCACGCAGTCGCGCAACCGGCTCGCCACCCCGCGCAGCATCTCGTCCCCGATGTCGTGGCCGTGCGTGTCGTTCACGTTCTTGAAGCGGTCCAGGTCGATGAACATCACGGCCAGGCTCTGCCGGCGTGACGCGACCAGGTCCAGGCCCGCCCCCAGGCGCTCGTAGAAGCGGCCGCGGTTGGCCAGCCCCGTCAGGGCGTCGTGGTTGGAGGCGAACTCCAGGCGCTGGCGCTCGGTGATCATCCGTGACAGGTGCGCCACCACGAGTAGGGACACCAGCGCGGGCCCGACAGCCACGAGCAGCACCCACGCGCCGCGGTCGCCGTAGCGGACGATCGCGAGCGCCGGCCCGGCGATCACGGCCACCATGAGCAGGGCCACGTGCGTCCGGCCCACGGTGACGACCCGCGTGCGCTGACCGCGCCCCCGGCGGATCGACGGGTGCAGTGCGGCGGCTCCGAAGAGGGCGAACCCGGCGACGAGGAGGGTCTGCGAGCCCAGCGGCGAGGGGATCACCTCGGTGACCTCGGAGACCGCCCGCGACACGTGCGCACCGAGCATGCAGGCCGCTGCCCCCAGGAGGAACTGGTAGGCGATCGGCCGGCCACGGAACATCACAGCGAGGCGGGCGATGACCGCGACGGCCAGGGCGTCCACGGCGAGGAACAGCGGCACCCGCCAGGAGTGCTCGTTGCCGTTCTCGGTCCAGCGGCCGATGGCCTCGAGCAACGGCAGCCAGGCGAAGGCGAAGACCGCGGCGGGTGCGATGGCGGCGATGAGCAGGGTGTCGATCGCGCCTTCCTTGAGCCGGCTGCGGGTGAGCCGGACCATGCCGGCGATCAGGAAGGGGTAGGCCGAGAGGGAGACCCCGTCGACGTACGCGAGGGAGGCCGTCTCGGCCGCCCGCAGAGCTTCTCCGGCCACGGTGAGGCAGAGTCCGACGCCGATGAGGACGAGCGGTTCGCGGACCAGGCCGCCGCGCAACCCGTCGCCGCGCAGCTGGGCGAGCGAGCCTTCGACGACCGCCACGACGGCAAGTGCCCCCGCGACGACCGGGATCCACTGGGCGCCCGAGGACGGCGGCAGGAACGCGGTCACCACGGCGAGCAGCCCCAGGCTCACCAGGAACACCCGCCAGGCCCGCGGCGGGCTGGCCCCCGCCTTCTGGCGCGTGGCGGGCCGCGTTGCCTGCGGCGCCTCCGGTACGCGGAATGCTGTGGCCATCGGCCCTGGTCCTCCCGAGATGACACCCGACGCGACAGCCCTACGCGGACGCGCCCTTGGGATCAGAAGTCGTCAAGAACAGGTAAAAACATGAGGGCCGCCACCCGAACGGGCGAACGGCACCGGCGGGCTGGCGGCTAGAGCGCCTCGGACGGCCGGTAGACACCCCAGACGTCGCGCAGGACGTTGCAGACCTCGCCCACCGTGGCCCGGGCCCGGAGCGCGTCGTGCATGGGATAGAGGACGTTGTCGTCGCCCTCGGCGGCGGCGCGCAGGGCGTCGAGGTGCCGGCGCACCTCGTCGTCGTCGCGTTCCGCTCGCAGCCGGGCCAGCCGCTCGACCTGCTGCGCCTCGATCGCCGGGTCGACGCGCATCGGCTCGTAGATCTCGTCGTTGTCGCGCCGGAACCGGTTCACACCGACCACGGTTCGGGTTCCGTCCTCCACGGAGGTCACGACGTCGTACGCCGACTTCTCGATCTCGCGCTTCTGGTAGCCGGCCTCGATGGCCGCGACGGCCCCGCCGAGCTCCTCGATGTTGCCCATCAGCTCCCGCACCGCGTCCTCGAGCTCGTCGGTCATCGACTCCACCGCGTAGGAGCCGGCGAACGGGTCGACGGTCGCGGTGAGGTCGCTCTCGTACGCGATGACCTGCTGGGTCCGGAGCGCGAGCCGGGCCGCCTTCTCGGTCGGCAGCGCGATGGCCTCGTCGTAGGAGTTGGTGTGCAGGGACTGTGTGCCGCCGAGCACCGCGGCCAGCGCCTGGACGGTGACCCGCACCAGGTTGACCTCTGGCTGCTGGGCGGTGAGCTGGACCCCGGCGGTCTGGGTGTGGAAGCGCAGCATCATCGACTTCGGGTCCTTGGCCCCGAACTCGTCACGCATCACCTGGGCCCATATCCGGCGGGCGGCGCGGAACTTCGCCACCTCCTCGAGCAGCGTCGTCCGCGACACGAAGAAGAAGGACAGCCGCGGCGCGAAGTCGTCGACCGCCAGGCCGGCTTACAGCGCCGCCCGCACGTACTCCTTGGCGTTGGCCAGCGTGAAGGCCACCTCCTGCGCCGGCGTCGCTCCCGCCTCGGCCATGTGGTAGCCGGAGATGGAGATCGTGTTCCAGCGCGGGATCTCCTTGTGGCAGTACGCGAAGATGTCGCTGATCAGCCGCAGCGAGTGCTTCGGGGGGTAGATGTACGTCCCTCGCGCGATGTACTCCTTGAGCACGTCGTTCTGGATCGTGCCGGTGAGCCGCGAAGGATCCACACCCTGCTCCTCGCCCACCAGCTGGTACAGCAGCAGCAGCAGGGCCGCCGGGGCGTTGATGGTCATCGACGTCGACACCTCGCCGAGCGGGATGCCGTCGAAGAGCGTGTGCATGTCGTCGACGGAGTCGATGGCCACGCCCACCTTGCCCACCTCGCCGTGGGCCACCGGGTCGTCGGAGTCGTAGCCCATCTGGGTCGGCAGGTCGAACGCCACCGACAGTCCGCCGGTGCCGGCCTCGACCAGCCGGTGGTAGCGCTCGTTGGACTCCTTGGCGGTGCCGAACCCGGCGTACTGGCGCATCGTCCACGGCCGGCCGGTGTACATGTTCGGGTAGACACCGCGCGTGTACGGGAAGGCGCCCGGCTCCCCCAGCCGCTCCTGAGGATCGAAACCGGCCAGCGCATCCGGCCCGTAGACCGGCTCGATCGGCAGCCCTGACTCCGACTCCCGCGCCATGCGGGCGAGCCTAGAGGGTCAGCTCCAGAACTCGTCGGAGCGGTACTGGTCCCCGGCGACCGTCCACGCCTCGGTGACCTGACCCTCGGTGACGTGGAAGACCAGCACCGCCGTGTCGCGCAGCGTCTTGCCTTCCCGCTGTGCCGAGACGGCGTAGGCGGCGAACACGTGCTCGTCGTTGCCGGCCACGTCGTGCAGGTCGATGGCGAACGTCCCGCCGCTGAGCTCCATGGTCCGGCCGAAGAACGCCAGGATCTCGTCCACCCCCTTGTAGCTGCCGGTCAGAGGGCTGCGGCCGCCGACGTGCCAGGCGGCGTCGGGGGCAATGATCTTCCGCAGTGCCTCGGTGTCCATCGCCGCGAACGCCGCGAACCCGTCTCGGACGACCTGCTCGTTGGGGTGGGCCATGTCGATCCCCTTCCGGGTGACGTCGAGGGTTGGTCCTTCCCCTCTACTCCGGCGGGAGGTCGGCGGCAACCCGCCGGCTGCCGCTCAAGCCGGGGAGCCGGACACTCCGATCCATTTCGTACGCCGGGAAGAACCGTCCGGGCGACTAACCTGACCCGCGATGAGAACTGGCACGGGATGAGACGACAGCACCGGACCGTCCTTCGGTCCCACCTGCCCGCCGCGGTGATGGTGACGCTGGTCGCGGCGCTCGGTGCGCCGGCAGCATCCGCGGCCGAGTCCCCGAGCACCGTCGGCGGTGAGCGGCTGGCCTCCACGGGGATCGTCGTGGATGCGCCCGGCGCCGAGGCGCTGCCGAAGATCGCCGCCGCCTCGTGGGTGCTGGCCGACCTCGAGACCGGCGAGGTCCTCGCCGCCAAGGACCCGCACGGTCTGCACCGCCCGGCCAGCATCCTGAAGATCCTCACGGCTCTCACCGTTCTGCCGCAGCTCGAGCCAGCCGACCCCTACACCGCCCAGTGGGAGGACGCCAACGCCGAGGGCAGCCGGGTCGGTCTCGTGCCGGACGCGACCTACACCGTGCACAACCTGTTCGAGGCGTTGTTCCTCGTGTCCGGCAACGACGCCGCCCGGGCGCTGGCCAACGCGGCCGGTGGAGTCCGCCCCACTGTGCAGGCCATGAACCGCACCGCACACGACCTCGGGGCACTGGACACCACAGCGCGCAACCCGAGCGGTCTGGACGCACCCGGGCAGTTCTCGTCGGCGTACGACATGGCTCTCCTCACCCGGCACGCCATGGCACGCGCCGACTTCCGGGAGTACGCCGGCACCATCAAGTCACAGTTCCCCGGGAAGATGCCGCGGGCCGGCAAGGTCCGCAAGACCTTCGAGATCTACACGCAGGACCGTCTCCTGCTGAACTACCGGGGCGCGATCGGGGTCAAGACCGGCTGGACGACGAAGGCGCGCGGAACGTTCGTCGGGGCGGCCACCCGCGGCGGACGCACCCTGGTCGCGAGCATCATGCGCAGCGACCTCGACGCATGGCGAGAGTCCGCCGCCCTGCTGAGCTGGGGGTTCCGCAACGCCGGGTCCGCCAAATCGGTGGGGACCCTCGACGCGGTCCCGGCGGCGGACGCCGCGGGCGTGGAGGCGGTCGGCCCGCGCGACGGCTCGACGACGCGGGCGACCCTCGGCGAAGCGGGCAAGGAGAGCGGGGGCCTGCCCTGGTGGGCCGAGACGCTGGTCGTGCTGCTCGGCGTGGTCGTCCTGCTGCGGGCCAGGGTGCTGGTGCTCCGCCGGGTCCGCCGCTCGCGTGCGCGCGGCGGGTGGGACCCGGCTCCTCAGCTGCGCGACCTGCGCCGCGTGACCACGGCTGCGACAGCGGCACCCAGCCCCGCTCCCAGCGCGACGCCGCGCCAACGACCACGCCGCGGCGACGGCGACGATGACGTCGAGACGTCGCCGGCCCCCACCGGCACGGCCTCGTAGTCACCGGGTGCCACGGCCGCCACCGGCTCGGACCCGGCGGCCAGGCCGGTCGCTCGTCCGGCGCCCACATCCCCAGCCGGAGCGGGCTGCAAGGAGTAGGGCTGCGTCGAGGTCCACGCCGCGGCGAACACGAGCAGCCGGGAGTTGACGTTGATCCAGACCAGCAGCCCGACGACGACCCCGAACGTGGCGTACAGCGGGTTGCTGGTCGTCCGGGCGATCAGGAAGGTCCCCAGCAGCTTGAGGACCTCGAAGCCCACCGCCGCCAGCACGGCGCCGGACCGGACCTGCCGCCAGGGCAGGCGTGCACCGGACAGCCGCGAGAGCAGAATGGCGAAGATCAGCACGTCCACGGCGACGGCAAGGCAGACGGACAGCACCTTGAGCAGCACGGTCGCGACGCCGGAGTCACCGAGCCCGACGAGGTCCAGGGCGTCGGCCGTGGCGGCCGTGGCCAGGCTCGAGACAACCAGTGAGGCCAGCAGGCTCAGGCCCAGCATCGCGAGCACAGCGACGTCGACGAGCTTCTTCTTCAGCAGGCCGATCGACTGGTCGTCCGTGCCGAAGACCCGGCGCAGGCTGTCGCGCAGGGCGTCCAGCCAGCCGAGCCCTGCGTAGAGCAGGCCGACCAGACCGATCACCCCGGCTCCCGCCCGGGCGTCGATCACGTCCTGGATGTTGATCTCGCCCTCCCCCGAGCCCACCAGGCTGGGGAAAGCGTCCTGCACCGCGGCGGTGACGTCGTCCTGGGCGCCTGGGTAGACATCGCTCAGGTAGCCGACGAGGGCGAACACCAGCGCCAGCAGCGGGAAGAACGAGAGGAACCCGAAGTAGGTCACCGCCGCTGCCAGCTGCCCGCCGCGCACCTCGGTATGCCGGTCGTACGCCCGGAGGGCATGGTCGATCCACGGTCGTTGCGACCGGGCACGGCGCAGCCAGCCGGTGACCTGCTCCTTGAGCCTCACGTTGGTCGGCCTTCCCGGGCCGGCCCCGCGCTACACGCCGTCGAGATGAGGGCCGGGCAGCGGCTGGCCGAGGGAGAAGTCACGCTGCGGCCGCCACACGCGGTCCGCTCCGTGCTCGTAGAGGCTGAAGCCCCACACGCCGAACCGGACGTCGTAGGACGCCATGTCGTCGAACGCCTTGCGCAGCACGTCGTCCGGCCGGTCGTGCGCGACGGTGACGTGAGGGTGGTACGGGAAGCTCAGGTCGCGGGCGAGCGGTCCGGACCGGACCCGGGCCTCGACCCGCTCGCACTCGCCGATGCCCAGGACCACCGAGACGAACACGACGGGTGACACGGGGTGGAAGGTCCCGCTGCCTCGCAGGTGGATCTCGAACGGCTGCTCCGACTCGGCGATGGTGCGCAGGTGCTTCTCGATCCGGTCGAGGTCGTCGGCGGCGACCTCCGTGGGCGGGAGCAGGGTGATGTGCGTGGGGATGGAACCGGCAAGGAGGTCGCCGTAGCTCTCGCGTACCCGCTGGAGGTCCCCGCCGTGCGGCTCGGGGATGGCGATCGCGACGCCGATCGTGCGTGTTGTCACGGCCCGCCGGCCCCTCGTGGCAGCGCGGGGGGCAGGAAGCCGACCCGGTCGTAGACGTCGGCGATGGTGGTCGCGGCGACCTCCCGGGCCCGCTCGGCGCCACGCGCGAGCACGGCGTCGAGCTCAGCGGGGTCCTCCAGCAGCTCGCCGACGCGCTGCTGGAACGGGACCACGACGTCGAGCACCACCTCGACCACTGCCTTCTTCAGGTCGCCGTAGCCGCTGCCGGCGAACCGGGCCTCGAGGTCGGCCACCGGCTCGGAGCTGAACGCCGACAGCATGCCGAGCAGGTTGCTGACGCCTGGCTTCCCCTCGGGGTCGAAGACGACCTCACGGCCGGTGTCGGTGACCGCCGACTTGATCTTCTTCTCGACCACCTTGGGATCGTCCAGCATCCACACGACCCCGCTGCCGCCGATGCTCTTGCTCATCTGCTTGTCGACGAGCTGGAGGTCGTAGATCTTGGCGACCTCGCGCAGGATGTGCGGCTCGGGGACCACGAAGGTCTCGCCGAAGCGGTGGTTGAAGCGACCCGCGAGATCCCGGCTGAGCTCGAGGTGCTGGCGCTGGTCCTCGCCGACCGGCACCCGCTCCGGTCGGTAGAGCAGGATGTCGGCCGCCTGCAGCACCGGGTAGGTGAACAGCCCCACCGAGGCCCGGTCGGTGCCGCCGCGCTGCGCCTTGTCCTTGAACTGGGTCATCCGGCTGGCCTCGCCGAAGCCGGTGAGGCAGCTCAGGACCCACTGGAGCTGGGCGTGCTCCGGTACGTGGCTCTGCAGGAACAGCGTCGCCCGCTCCACGTCCACACCACCGGCGAGGTACTGCGCCACGGTGATCCGGGTGCGGCGGCGCAGCGCTTCCGGGTCGTGCTCGACCGTGATGGCGTGCAGGTCGGCCACGAAGTAGAAGACGTCATAGCTGTCCTGGAGCGCCACCCACTGCCGCAACGCGCCCAGGTAGTTGCCGAGATGCAAGGAGTCGGCCGTGGGCTGCATGCCGGACAGGACACGGGCGCGGGACATGCGCGTCATTGTGCCAGCCGAGGGGGGTCCTCCCTGGACTCGGATTCCGCCCCCTCGCCGTCGTCTGGTGCGCCCTGGTCCGTTCCGTCCTCGGCGACCGGAGCCGGGCTGAGGCGGACCCGGGCGATCCGCCGGCCGTCCAGCTCGGTGACGGTGAACCGCTGGCCCTTCGCCACCACGCTCTCGCCGACCTGCGGCAGGCGCCCGAGCTCGTTGATCACGAAGCCGGCGACCGTCTCGTACGGGCCTTCCGGCAGCTCCAGACCGGTCCGGTCCTCGAAGTCCTCGAGGTTGAGCAGGCCGTCGACCTCCACGTCGCCACCGCGCAGCGAACGGGCCGGCTCCTCGGCGACGTCGTACTCGTCGTGGATCTCGCCGATGACCTCCTCCATCAGGTCCTCCAGCGTCACGATGCCGTCGGTCCCGCCGTACTCGTCCACGACGATCGCCATGTGGTGTCCCTCTCGCCGCATCTCCGACATCGCCGACAGCACCCGCTTGGTGCCCGGCATGAGCTTCACCTCCCGGGCGATCTCACCGACGCGCACCGCACGCCCTGAGACGTCCGGCGAGAACAGGTCGCGGACGTGGACGAACCCCACGACGTCGTCCTGCGACCCTCGCACCACCGGGTACCGGCTGTGCGGGTTGGACGATGACAGCCGGACCGCCTTGTAGACCGGCGTCGACGCGTCGAGGAAGTCGACCTCGGTGCGGGGCACCATCACCTCGTGCAGCTGGCGCTCGCCGGCCTCGAAGACGTCCTCGATGAGCTGGCGCTCCTCCCGACCCAGCGTCTCGTGGGCGGCCACGATGTCGCGGAGCTCCTCCTCCGAGATGGTGTCCCGTGCTGCCCGCGGGTCGCCGCCCAGGACGCGCACGATGACGTCCGTCGACCGTGACAGGAGCCAGATCACCGGCCGGGACATCTTGGCCAGCCGGTCGAGGGTGGGCGCGGCAAGCAGCGAGAAGGCCTCGGCGCGTTGCAGCGCGAGCCGCTTCGGCGCTAGCTCGCTCACGACGAGGGACAGGTACGTGATCACCAGGGTGACGGCGAAGAAGGAGACCCAGTACGCGGCGTCCTGGGACCCGTTCGGCCCGTCCGAAGACAGCCCCCAGCCGCGGAGCACCGGAGCCAGGTCGTCGGCGAACGCCGACGCGCCGAAGGCGGCGGACATGAAGCCGGCGAGGGTCACGCCGATCTGGACGGCCGCGAGGTAGCGGTTGGGGTCGGCATGCAGGGCGGCGACCTTCTCGCCCCGGCGGCCGCGCTGGGCCAGTGCGCGAACCTGTCCCTCGCGCAAGGACACGAGCCCGATTTCGGAGCCCGCGAAGAAGGCACCGATCAGGAGAAAGAACAGCACGAGCAGGGCATTGGCCAGAGTGTCGTTCACGGCGTACCAACCAGGTGCGGGCGGTACGCCGGACTAGAGCAGCCGTCCATGGCGGCCAGGGTAGACGAAAGGGGCGCATCACCCCGCCGGGGTCACACCGACAGCAAGTGCAGGACCAGGGCCTGCTCGGGCAGCAGCACCGGGACCCGGAGCCCGACCTCGCCGAGGAACCGACCGGTCGCTGTGAAGCCGGACGACGCGGTCCAGGGCGGTGCTGTCCGCTGCTTGGTCGCCGGGTCACCGCCCGTGTCCACCGGGGACACCCGGTAGGTCCGGTCTGGGTCGAGACCGGGGACCCGCATCGGCACCGGCCCCTCGGTCGCCGAGGTTGCGGTCGCGAGGTAGGCGCAGAGGGCTTCCGACCCGTCCTGCGCGACGACCCCGTGGACGACGGCCCCTGGGTCCGGGTGGTCGGCGTGCACCACCCGCCCGGTGTGCAGCAGCTCCCGGTGGTCCTTGTAGGCCTGGACCAGCCTGGACAGCGCCTTGCGCTCCTCGTCGGACCGCGACGCGATGTCCCACTCGATGCCAAAGTGGCCGAAGAGCGCGATGGCACCGCGGAACGACAGGTCGTGGGTGCGCCCTGTCGTGTGCGCCGTCGTCGGCCCGACGTGGCTGCCGACCAGCTCGGGCGGCAGCAGCAGCTGGGTCCAGCGCTGGATGGTCGCCCTCTCGAGCGCGTCGTTGCAGTCGCTGGTCCACACCCGGTCCGTGCGGGCCAGGATGCCGAGGTCCACCCGTGCCCCACCGGACGCGCAGGACTCGATCTCGACACCCGCGTGCCGGGACCGCAGCGAGTCGAGAAGGCGGTAGACGGCCAGGGTCTGCTCGCGGACGGCGGGGCGACCGTCGTGTCCGGCCTCGATGAGATCCCGGTTGTGGTCCCACTTCAGGAAGCCGATGTCGTACTCGGTCAGCAGCGCGTCGAGCTGGTCGTGCACGTGCTGCCACGCCTCCGGAGCGGTGAGGTCGAGCACCTGTTGGTGCCGCCACTCGGGCGGCAGCTCGTCCACGGCCGGGCCTGGCCGGAGGACCCAGTCGGGGTGTGCGCGGTAGACGTCGGAGTCCACGTTCACCATCTCGGGCTCGACCCAGAGACCGAACTCCATGCCGAGGCCGCGGACGCGCTCCACGAGGGGCCCGAGTCCATCGGGCCACACGGCGGGGTCGACGGTCCAGTCGCCGAGCCCGGCACGGTCGTTGCGCCGGTGCATGAACCATCCGTCGTCGAGCACGAACCGTTCGACCCCGACCTCGGCGGCGACGTCCGCGAGCCGGGAGAGCCGGTCCAGACGGTGGTCGAAGTAGACGGCCTCCCACGTGTTGAGCACCACCGGCCGCGGGCGCGGCGGGTGATGCGGACGCGATCGGATGCTGCGGTGCAGCCTGTCACTCAGCCCGTCCAGCCCGTCCCCGGAGAACGCGGCGTGCACGGTGGGCGTGCGGTACTCGGCTCCCTCCTCCAGGACGACCTCACCTGGCTCCAAGAGCTCGGCGAGACCGATGACGGCGCGCCCGTCGGGGCGACGCTCGGCGTAGTACAGGTGGTTCCCGCTCC
>DASVED010000399.1:0-6965 GCA_036380775.1 Actinomycetes bacterium | reverse complement strand
TGGTGCCGGCGTGAACTCCTACGCACCGATCATCGTGCTCGGCGCACTCTCCCTGGGCTTCGCCGTCTTCTCGGTGGCGGCCGGCCACCTGACCGGGCCACGCCGGTTCAACCGGGCGAAGCTCGACGCCTACGAGTGCGGTATCGAGCCGACGCCGCAGCCGGTGGGCGGCGGCCGCTTCCCGGTGAAGTACTACCTCACGGCCATGCTCTTCATCGTCTTCGACATCGAGATCGTCTTCCTCTACCCGTGGGCTGTCGCCTTCGACTCCCTCGGCATCTTCGGGCTGGCCGAGATGGCGCTGTTCATCCTCACCCTGCTCGCCGCCTACGCGTACGTGTGGCGCCGCGGAGGTCTCGAATGGGACTGACCGCGACGACCCGTCGCACGAGGGGAGTGACCGCCTGATGGGCATCGAGGAGAAGCTCCCGAGCGGCGTGCTGCTGACCAGCGTCGAGAAGCTGGCCGGCTACATGCGCAAGGGCTCGTTGTGGCCCGCGACCTTCGGGCTCGCCTGCTGCGCGATCGAGATGATGGCCGTCGGTACGCCGCGCTACGACCTCGCGCGGTTCGGCATGGAGGTCTTCCGGGCCTCGCCACGACAGGCCGACCTGATGATCGTGGCGGGCCGGGTCAGCCAGAAGATGGCCCCGGTCCTGCGCCAGATCTACGACCAGATGCCCAACCCGAAGTGGGTGCTGTCGATGGGTGTCTGCGCGTCCAGCGGCGGCATGTTCAACAACTACGCGATCGTGCAGGGCGTCGACCATGTGGTTCCTGTCGACATCTACCTGCCGGGCTGCCCGCCCCGCCCGGAGATGCTCATCGACGCGATCCTCAAGCTGCACGAGCAGATCGGGTCCGCTCCTCTCGGCGTCAACCGCGAGAAGGCAGCCCGGGAGGCCGAGAAGGCCGCTCTCACCGCCAAGCCCACGGCGCAGCTGAAGGGTCTCCTCCGTTGAGCACGGGCCCTGGCGAGATAGACCGGCGTGGTGCGGAAGAGGACGTCACGCACGCGCCGACCCACGCGGGGGACACCGTCGAGGTGCGCCACGGCATGTTCGGCGCTGACGGCACCGGCGACACCTCGGGGTACGGCGGCCTGGTCCGGCCGGTCCAGCTCCCGGGATCCAGCGCGCGGCCTTACGGCGGCTGGTTCGACGACGTGGCCGACCAGCTCGAGCGCGCCTTCCCCGCGTACGGCGAGGGCATCGAGCAGGTCGTCGTCGACCACGGCGAGCTGACCTTCCACGTCAAGCGTGACCACCTCGTCGGTGTGATGACCGCTCTGCGTGACGACCCGGGCCTGCGTTTCGAGATGTGCATGGGAGTCTCCGGCGCGCACTACCCGCACCAGGAGGGTCGCGAGCTGCACGCCGTCTTCCCGCTCATGTCGGTGACCCACAACCGCCGGGTGCGCGTCGAGGTGAGCTGCCCGGACGCCGACCCGCACATGCCGTCGGTCACGTCGATCTACCCCGGCAACGACTGGCACGAGCGGGAGACGTTCGACTTCTTCGGCATCGTCTTCGACGGCCACCCGGCCCTGACCCGCATCGAGATGCCTGACGACTGGCCAGGTCATCCCCAGCGGAAGGACTACCCGCTCGGCGGCATCCCGGTGGAGTACAAGGGTGCGCAGATCCCACCGCCCGACGAGCGGAGGTCCTACTCGTGAGCGACAAGATCAACACGATCGCACCGGACGCCGACGACCCCTATGTCCAGGCACGGGAGACGACCCAGGGCACGGTCTACACCGTCACCGGGCAGGACTGGGACACGCTCACGGCGGGGCTTGGCGAGTCCGCCGAGGAGCGGATCGTCGTCAACATGGGACCGCAGCACCCGTCGACCCACGGCGTGCTCCGGCTGATCCTCGAGCTCGAGGGCGAGACCGTCACCGAGTGCCGGCTGGGCATCGGCTACCTGCACACCGGCATCGAGAAGAACTGCGAGTACCGCACCTGGACCCAGGGCGTCACGTTCGTGACGCGGATGGACTACCTCGCACCGCTGTTCAACGAGTACGCCTACTGCCGCGGTGTCGAGCGGCTGCTCGGGATCGAGGACGAGATCCCGGAGCGGGCCAACGTCATCCGGGTGATGATGATGGAGCTCAACCGGATCTCCTCGCACCTGGTCGCGATCGCGACGGGCGGCATGGAGCTCGGCGCCCTCACGGCGATGACGTTCGGCTTCCGCGAGCGCGAGCTGATCCTCGACCTGTTCGAGATGATCACCGGGCTGCGGATGAACCACGCGTACATCCGGCCAGGGGGTGTCTCGCAGGACCTGCCTCCGGGAGCGGTCGACCGGGTCCGCGACCTGCTCAAGCTGCTGCCGAAGCGGTTGTCAGACACCGAGAAGCTCCTCATCGGCAACAAGATCTGGATGCAGCGCACGGAAGGGGTCGGCTACCTCGACCTCACCGGCTGCATGGCGCTCGGCATCACGGGCCCGATCCTGCGGGCCACCGGCCTGCCCCACGACCTGCGCAAGTCTCAGCCGTACGCCGGGTACGAGACGTACGAGTTCGACGTCCCGACCGTGACGACCTGCGACGCCTACGGACGGTTCCTCATCAGGATCGCCGAGATGAAGGAGTCGCTGAAGATCGTCGAGCAGTGCCTCGACCGGCTGCAGCCGGGGCCGGTGATGGTCGCCGACAAGAAGATCGCCTGGCCGGCCCAGCTCGCCCTGGGTGGCGACGGCCTGGGCAACTCCCTCGACCACATCAGGCACATCATGGGCCAGTCCATGGAGGCCCTGATCCACCACTTCAAGCTCGTCACGGAAGGTTTCCGGGTGCCTCCGGGGCAGGTCTACTCCGCGATCGAGTCGCCCCGCGGCGAGCTCGGCGTCCACCTCGTGAGCGACGGCGGGACCCGGCCCTACCGGGTCCACTTCCGTGACCCGTCGTTCAACAACCTGCAGTCGGCCCCTGCCATGTCCGAGGGCAGCATGATCGCCGACGTCATCGCGGCGATCGCCTCGATCGACCCGGTGATGGGCGGTGTCGACCGGTGACCGAGTCCGTCTCCACGCAGCCCGGCTTCGATGCCGACACCCGCGCCCGCCTCGTGGCCGACGCCGGGGAGGTCATCGCGCGCTACCCCCGGAGCCGCTCGGCGCTGCTGCCGTTGCTGCACCTCGTGCAGGCCGAAGAGGGCTTCGTGAGCCCGCACGGCATCGAGCTGTGCGCGGAGCTGCTGGACATCACGGCCGCCGAGGTGGCCGCGGTGGCGACCTTCTACACGATGTACAAGCGCCGACCCAACGGTGAGTACTCCGTGGGTGTCTGCACCAACACCCTGTGCGCGGTGATGGGCGGCGACCAGATCTTCGCCACCCTCAAGGAGCACCTCGGTGTCGGGCACGACGAGACGACCGAGGACGGCACGGTCACGTTGGAGCACCTCGAGTGCAACGCCGCGTGCGACTACGCGCCGGTGATGATGGTCAACTGGGAGTTCTTCGACAACCAGACCCCGGAGTCCGCGGTCGAGCTCGTCGACGACCTCCGCGCCGGCAAGCTCCCGACCCCCACACGGGGCGCCACGCTGTGCACCTTCAAGCAGGTCTCCCGGGTGCTCGCCGGCTTCCCGGACGGCAGGGGCGACGAAGGCCCCGCGGCCGGGCCCGCGACGCTGGCCGGCCTCCGCATCTACCGCGAGCAGACGTCCGCGGGCCGACGGCGCAAAGCCACCGAGAAGGATGGTGAGGCATGAGCCTCGAGCTCACTCCTGTCCTGTCCCGGACCTGGGACCAGGACCGGTCCTGGACCCTCGATGTCTACGAGCGCCACGAGGGCTACGCCGGGCTGCGCGCCGCCCTGAAGAAGGCACCTGACCAGGTGACCCAGCTGGTCAAGGACTCCGAGCTGCGCGGTCGCGGCGGGGCCGGCTTCCCGACCGGGATGAAGTGGGGCTTCATCCCGCAGGGCGGTGACAAGCCGGTCTACCTCGTGGTCAACGCCGACGAGTCGGAGCCCGGTACCTGCAAGGACATCCCACTGATGATGGCCAACCCGCACGAGCTGGTGGAGGGCGTCGTCATCGCCTCCTACGCCATCCGTGCGGCGCACGCGTTCATCTACGTGCGCGGCGAGGTCGTGCACGTGCTGCGCCGGATGCAGGCGGCGGTGGCCGAGGCCTACGCCGCGGGCTACCTCGGCAAGGACGTGCTGGGCTCGGGCTACGACCTGGAGCTGACGGTCCATGCCGGCGCGGGCGCCTACATCTGCGGCGAGGAGACAGCCCTTCTCGACTCCCTCGAGGGACGTCGCGGGCAGCCGCGGCTGCGGCCGCCCTTCCCGGCGGTGGCCGGTCTCTACGCGTCGCCGACGGTGATCAACAACGTCGAGTCGATCGCCAGCGTGCCGGCGATCCTGCGCCACGGCCCCGCGTGGTTCGCGGCCCAGGGCACCGACAACGAGAACCCCAAGCTGCGCTCCAAGGGCTTCACGCTCTACTCGCTGTCCGGCCACGTGACGCGCCCCGGACAGTACGAGGCGCCGATGGGCATCACCTTGCGTGAGCTGCTCGACCTGACCGGCGGGGTCCGCGAGGGACATGAGCTGAAGTTCTGGACGCCGGGCGGCTCGTCGACGCCGTTGCTGACGGCCGACCATCTCGACGTACCTCTCTCGTACGAGGGGATCGCCGCCGCCGGGTCGATGCTCGGCACCAAGGCGCTGCAGGTCTTCGACGAGACGACGTGCGTGGTGCGGGCGGTCCTGCGCTGGACCGAGTTCTACGCCCACGAGTCCTGCGGCAAGTGCACTCCCTGCCGCGAAGGCACCTTCTGGCTGGTGCAGATCCTGCGGCGCCTCGAGCACGGCACAGGGACCCGGGAGCAGATGGCGGAGGACCTCGAGAAGCTCCTGGACATCTGCGACAACATCCTGGGCCGCTCGTTCTGCGCGCTCGGCGACGGAGCCACCAGCCCGATCACCTCGTCGCTGGAGTACTTCCGGGACGAGTACGTCGCGCACGCGGAGCAGGGTGGCTGCCCCTTCGACCCCGCCGCCTCCACGGTGTTCGCGGCCGCGACGGGAGCTCGGCCCCGATGAGGCTCACCACGACTTCGCTCGCTGCGCTCACGAACCCGCGGGGGCCCCGATGACGGTCACTGCGAGCAGCGGCGCACAGGTGCAGCCGCACGACGACCTGGTCGGCATCACGATCGACGGCTTCGAGGTCCGCGTCCCCAAGGGCACGCTCGTGATCCGGGCCGCCGAGCTCATCGGCATCCAGGTGCCGCGGTTCTGCGACCACCCGCTGCTCGACCCGGTCGGGGCCTGCCGTCAGTGCCTCGTCGAGGTCGAGGGCCAGCCCAAGCCGCTGGCGTCCTGCACGACGACCGTCTCCGACGGGATGGTGGTCAAGACCCAGCTCACCTCGGCGGTCGCCGACAAGGCACAGCAGGGCGTGATGGAGCTGCTGCTCATCAACCACCCGCTGGACTGCCCGGTGTGCGACAAGGGCGGCGAGTGCCCGCTGCAGAACCAGGCGATGAGCAACGGCCGTGGCGAGACCAGGTTCCAGGACGTCAAGCGCACCTACCCGAAGCCCATCAACATCTCCTCGCAGGTCCTGCTCGACCGCGAGCGGTGCGTGCTCTGCGCGCGATGCACCCGCTTCTCGTCGGAGGTCGCCGGTGACCCGTTCATCGAGATGCTGGAGCGGGGGGCGCTGCAGCAGGTCGGCATCTACGAGAAGGAGCCCTTCCAGTCCTACTTCTCGGGCAACACGATCCAGATCTGCCCGGTGGGGGCGCTGACCGGGGCGGCCTACCGCTTCCGCTCCCGCCCATTCGACCTCGTGTCCTCGCCCGGCGTCTGCGAGCACTGCGCCTCCGGCTGCGCGATCCGCACCGACCACCGCCGCGGCAAGGTCCTCCGTCGGCTGGCCGGCGACGACCCCGAGGTGAACGAGGAGTGGAACTGCGACAAGGGTCGGTGGGCGTTCCAGTACGCCACCGCGCAGGACCGGCTGACGACCCCGCTGGTGCGCGACGAGAGCGGCCAGATGGTGCCGACGTCATGGGCGGAGGCCCTCGACATCGCGGCCGGCGGACTAGCGGCGGCCCGCGGAGCGACCGGCGTGCTGGTGGGCGGCCGGTCGACGCTGGAAGACGCCTACGCCTACGCGAAGGTCGCCCGCACCGCGCTGGACACGAACGACATCGACTTCCGGGCCCGGCCGCACTCGGCGGAGGAGGAGTCCTTCCTCGCGGCGCACGTCGCCGGCTACGGGCTCGGCGTCACCTACGACGACCTGGAGTCCGCATCCACGGTGCTGCTCGTCGGGTTCGAGCCCGAGGAGGAGTCGCCCATCCTCTTCCTGCGGCTGCGCAAGGCGGTGCGACGGAGGAACCTCGCCGTGCACGCGGTCGCACCCTTCACCACTCGTGGCCTCGACAAGCTCTCGGCGTCGGTCATCCCGACCGCCCCCGGCACCGAGCCTGAGGTGCTCGACGCCTTGCGGACGGGTGACGACCGGGTCAGGGACGCAGCCGCCGCACTGCGCGGGGACGGCGTCGTCATCCTGGTGGGTGAGCGGCTGGCGTCCGTGCCGGGCGCGCTGTCTGCCGTGGTCCGGCTGGCCGAGGAGACCGAGTCCGGCATGGAGTGGGTGCCTCGGCGGGCCGGTGAGCGCGCCGCGGTCGAGGCCGGCGCCCTGCCGTCCCTGCTGCCGGGCGGCCGCCCGGTGTCCGATCCCTCGGCGCGCGTCGACGTGGCCACCGCCTGGGGGGTGCAGCGGCTTCCCGATCGGGCCGGCCGTGACACGTCGGGGATCCTCGCGGCCGTCCATTCCGGTGAGCTGCGGGCGCTGCTCGTCGGCGGTGTCGACCCGCACGACCTGCCCGACCCGACCGCGGCGCTCGCGGCGATCGACGCGGCTCGGTTCGTGGTCAGCCTCGAGCTGCGCCAGTCGGCCGTGACCGAACGCGCCGACGTC
>DASVED010000398.1:0-7024 GCA_036380775.1 Actinomycetes bacterium | reverse complement strand
CGAGCGGGACGACCAAGGTCGGCCGCGGCCGCCGGAGACCTGGCGGGAGCTGTGCCTGGCCGCCGTCACCACCCACGACCTTCCGCCGACCGCGGGCTACCTGGCCGGCGAGCACCTGCGGATCCGCGACGAGCTCGGTCTCCTCACGCGGTCGATCGAAGAGGAGCGGCGGGTCGACGAGTCAGACCGGGCGTCCTGGCTCGACCTGCTCGTCGACCGGGGGTGGCTCGACGCCGCCGACGCCGATGACGAGCCGGCGGTGTCGGTCGCGCTGCACCGCGCTCTCGCGGCGACACCGAGCCGACTGCGCGGCGTCGCCCTGACCGATGTCGTGGGGGATCGGCGGGCGATGAACCAGCCGGGCACCGACGAGCAGTACCCCAACTGGCGGCTCCCGCTGGCGGACGGCGACGGCCGACCCGTGCTGCTCGAGGACCTCGTCGGCTCGACGCGCGCCGCCAGGTTGGCCGCCGCGGCTCGCGGCCGGGACCCCGCCTAGTACGGTTCCCCCGTGAACGTCAGCCCCGTCACCCCCACGCGTCGAGCCTCTCCGCGGTTCGGACGCAGCGGCGTCCGGACCGGCCTCGCCGTGTCGGCGACCACCGTCCTCCTGGTGCTGGCCGCGGCCGCACCAGCGCTCGCCGACGACGACGGCAGCGAGGCCGGCGGCGGCCTGAGCGTGCTCGAGACCCTGCTGTGGTTCGTGGGTGTGCCGGGTGCGCTGTTCGTGCTCATCGTCCTGCTGGTGTCCGCACCGTCGATGGCCCGCGGCCCGCGCTACCGGCCAGGGCTCGGCTGGTGGGCCGCGCCGGTGTGGTTCAACGGTCCCGACAATGCCGACACCGCGGTGCGCAGGGCGACCGCGACGACCGGAGGGGGTGGCGCGAGTGCCCGCTGGTGACGCGTTCTCCGAGCGCCAGCAGCAGGAGGTCGTCCGGGCGATCCGGCTGGCCGACCAGCAGTCCCAGCTCCCGGTCTCGGTCTACGTCGGGACGCTCGAGGGCGACAGCAGGGCCACCGCCCTGCAGCTGCACGGCGCGCTCGGCGACGAGGCGCCCGGTTCGGTGCTGGTCGCGGTCGATCCCGGTGCCCGTCGGGTGGAGATCGTGACCGGCCCCGAGATCCGCCGCCGCCTCGACGACCGGGCGGCCGGCCTGGCCGCGATGACCATGACGTCCGCGTTCCAGGCGGGCGACCTCTCCGGCGGCATCGCCAACGGCGTGCTCGCCCTCGCCGAGCACGCCCACGCCCCTCGGTCGCTACACACCGACTCCCCCTGACACCTCGCTGCAAGCGGCCACGAGGTCGACCCGCGCGACGATTCATTCGTGCCGGTCCGGAGATCATCAGCGGGCGGATGATCTCCGCCGCGGCCCGAATGATCTTGAGGTGTCAAGCGCTGGCGTCCTTCGCCTGGGCGCGCAGGGCGCGCGCGACGCCGTCGCGGGACTCCACGACCAGCCGACGCAGGGCAGGCACCGCATCGGGGTTGCCCGAGAGCCAGCCGTCCGCGGCGTCGACCGTCTCCTGCTCGGCGAGCAGGGTCGGGAAGAGGCCGATGACGATGCTCTGCGCCGTCTCGTTGGTGCGCTGGTCCCAGATGTCGGTCAGCGACGCGAAGTAGGGGTCCCGAAACCGGCGCAGCAGGTCCAGCTGCCCGACCTGCTGGAACCCGCCGATGACCGCCGTCTGGATGGCGTTCGGCAGCTCGTCGTCATCCATGACCGACGCCCACGCCTCCTGCTTGGCCTCCTCGCGGGGCCGGGCGGCCAGCGCGGCGGCTGCCTGCCGGCGACCGGTCGCGGTGTCGTCGCGGTCCAGCTCCTGGTCGATCGCGGCGTCATCGACCCGCGCAGCCGCCACCAGCTGGTGCAGGAGGTGCCAGCGCAGGTCGGTGTCGATGATGAGCCCGTCGAGGACCTCGTCGCCGTCGAGGTACCGGCGTACGGCGGTGAGGTGCTCGTCGCCCACCGCCGCGGACGCGTACGCCCGCAGGAGCTGCAGCTGGTTGTCGCTCCCGGCCGCCGCCTCGGAGACCAGCCGGGCGAGCCCGTCGGCCAGCCGGAGCCGGGCGGCCTCGCGCCTGGCCGGCGGGGAGTAGAGGACCACCGCCGTCTCCGCCTGGCGCAGCACGGTGCGCATCACCGAGCTGTCGCTCTCCCGGCCGATCCCCCCGAGCACCAGCGTCAGGTAGTCGGTCGTGGACATCTCTCCGTCGCGCGTCATGTCCCACGCAGCCGACCAGCACAGTGAGCGGGCCAGGGAGTCCTCGAACTCGCCGAGGGCCTCGGTCAGCGTCGTCAGCGACCGTGGGTCCAGGCGGATCTTGGCGTACGTCAGGTCGTCGTCGTTCACGAGCACCAGGTCGGGCTGCTCGACGCCGACGAGCTCGGCAACCTCCGTGCGCGCCCCCGTCACGTCCAGCTCGACGCGGTGGCTGCGCACCAGACCGCGGCGTTCGGTCCGGGAGTAGAGGCCGACCGCGATCCGGTGGGAGCGCAGTGTCGGCCAGTCGTCGGGCGCCGACTGCTCGACGGCGAAGGACGTGAAGCGACCCTCGGCGTCGATCTCGAAGGACGGGCGCAGCGTGTTGACGCCCGCAGTCTCCAGCCACTCCGCGGACCACGACTTCAGGTCCCGGGACGACGTCTCCTCGAGCTTGCCGAGCAGGTCGACCAGTCTCGTGTTCCCCCACGCGTACGCCTGGAAGTACTCGCGGATGCCGGACAGGAACGCGTCCCGGCCGACCCACGCCGCGAGCAGCTTGAGCACGGAGGCGCCCTTGGCGTAGGTGATCCCGTCGAAGTTGACCTCGACGTCCTCGAGGTCATGGATCTCCGCGGCGATCGGGTGCGTCGACGGCAGCTGGTCCTGCCGGTAGGCCCAGGTCTTGTCCGTGTTGGCGAACGTCGTCCAGGCCGACGTCCACCGGGTGGCCTCGGCCGCGGCGAGCGTGCTCGCCCACTCGGCGAACGACTCGTTGAGCCACAGGTCGTCCCACCACGTCATGGTGACGAGGTCGCCGAACCACATGTGGGCCATCTCGTGCAGGATCGTGACGGCGCGGCGCTCGTAGGACACCTCGGGCACCCGCGACCGGAACACGTAGTCCTCGTGGTGCGTGACGCATCCCGCGTTCTCCATGGCGCCGGAGTTGAACTCCGGGACGAAGAGCTGGTCGTACTTCGCGAACGGGTACGGCATGCCGAACTCGCGCTCGAAGAACTCGAAGCCTTGACGTGTCTCGTCCAGGATCACCTCGTCGTCCAGGTAGCGCGCCAACGACGCCCGGCAGTAGAGACCCAGCGGGATGACCCGGTCGCCGTCACGGTACTCGCCGTCGACCCGGTGGTAGGGACCGGCGACGAGCGCCGTGATGTACGAGGAGATCCGCTCGGTCGCAGCGAACCGCCACGTCGCGTTCCCGAAGCCGGCCCGCTCCGCCTCGGGCGTCGGCTGGTTCGACACGACCTGCCAGTCGTCGGGCGCCGTGACGGTGAACGCGAACGTCGCCTTGAGATCGGGCTGCTCGAAGACCGTGAACATCCGCCGAGAGTCGGCCACCTCGAACTGCGTGTAGAGGTAGACCGCCTTGTCGACCGGGTCCACGAACCTGTGCAGCCCCTCGCCGCTGTGCATGTAGCGGCATGACGCGCGCACCCGCAGAGTGTTCTCCTCCTGGAGGTCCGAGAGAGTCATCCGGGCACCGTCGTAGACGGTCGCCGGGTCCAGCGTCCGGCCGTTGAGCTCGATCTCCTCCACAGACTCCGCGACCAGGTCGACGAACGTCGAGGCCCCGGGCTCCGCGCAGCGGAACCGCGCGACGGTGGTCGACGAGAACGTGACGTCGCCGACGGTGAGGTCCAGGTCGACCTCGTACGACTCGACCGAGAGGAGCCGGGCGCGGGTCTGTGCCTCCTCGCGGGTGATGTTCATCCGGGCGGCGGTCGCGCTGTGCACGGCAGGACTCTCCTCGTGTGAGATGGGGGACACGAATCCTCGCACGCGCCGCTCAGCCGGACCCAACGGGAATCACCCGCGCGAGTGTCCGGGTTGTGCCGGAGGTGACTCACGCCCGGCAGACCGCCGCTGCCGACTTCTGGTTCGACCCGATCTGCCCCTGGGCCTGGATCGCCTCCCGATGGATGCTCGAGGTCCGGAAGGTCCGGGACGTCCAGGTCCGGTGGCACGTGATGTCGCTGGCCTACCTGAACGAGGGGCGGGACCTGCCGGAGGACTACCGGCGCCGGATGGACAGGGCCTGGGGCCCGGTGCGGGTGGTCACAGCTGCCGTCACCGAGCACGGGCCCGAGGTCGCGCTCCCGCTGTACACCGCGCTCGGCACCCGGTTCCACCACCACGGCCGTCCGCAGGACCGCGAGACCGTGGCGGAGGCGCTCGCCGAGGCCGGCCTCCCGGCCGCGCTGGCCGACGAGATGGACTCGAGCACGTGGGACGCACAGCTCAAGGCGTCGCACCACGAGGGGATGGACCAGGTGGGCTTCGAGGTCGGGACGCCGGTCATCGCGGTCGAGGGTGTCGCGTTCTTCGGCCCGGTCGTCTCGCCGGTCCCGCGGGGCGAGGCCGCCGGGAGGCTCTGGGACGGCGTGCGGCTCGTCGCCGGCACTGACGGCTTCTTCGAGCTGAAGCGCTCGCGGACGCGCGACCCGATCTTCGACTGACCGACCATCCACCCGATCGGCCGAACTGCCGTGACGGCGACGCCGATCAGGGGCATGCTTGGTCCCTGGGGAGGTGGCCGGTGATCAACGCGCGACCGGGTTACTGGGACGTGGACCGCTGCTCGTGGGTGGGGGTCGAGCCGACCTACGTCGTGCCGCCGCTGCGCCGCGCGGAACGGCCGGACGACGGTGTCGTCGCACCCAGCCCGAGCGTGCCCGCGCCGCGGCACCGCCGCACCGAGGCCGCCACAGACGGCGCCGCGACGGCCGAGCCCGTCTAGGTCACGATCCGCATCGGCCGGCCGCGACCGTCCTGCGGAGGGTCGGCCGGGACAGTCCGCGCCTCGCCGGTCAGCCAGCGCCGCGCCGACCAGGCGGCGGCGAGCGCGTCGAGGGCATCGAGGGCATGGGCGCCGCGCGGGACGTCCGCCAGCCCGGGCAACCAGATACGCAGCGCAGCGACCCGTTCCCGCCGGCCGAGGGAGGTCCGCTTGGGCGCCAGGACCCGGCCGGCCAGCTCGGCGAAGGACAGCTCGGGGTGGACCTCCACCAGCCGAGGGTCCAGCGCGACCTCGTCGACCTCACGGATCCGGTCGAGGATGTGCCAGGTCTGCACCGACATCCCCTTCCCGTCCGCGAGCTCGCGGTGCAGCGGTCCGGCGGCCGAGTAGTCCGCCGCGGCCAGCACCCCGCGGGGCGGCGCGAGGAAGACCCTGGAGTGCGCCCGGCCGAGGGTGGTCTTGGCCAGCAGGTCGCACTCGCGTCGCCCTCGCGGCGGCAGCCCCAACGGCATGTCTACCGCGACCACCGCGGCGTCGACGTCGAGCGCCGCACGGATGTCGGGTAGCGCTAACCACGCGACCTCGTTGTCCTCGACGAGCGCACCCACCCAGCCGGCTCGGCAGCCGTCGACCCCGAGCACAGCTGTCACGGCCAGGTCCTGCCAGACTGCGCCCCATGCGCGTGCACCTCGGCTCCGACCACGCCGGCTTCGAGCTCAAGGCGCACCTCGCCGACTGGCTGCGCGACCAGCGCTACGAGGTCGTCGACCACGGGGCGGTGGAGTACGACCCGGTCGACGACTACCCGCCGTACGTCCTGCGTGCCGCGGCGGCCGTGGTCAACGACCCGGGCAGCCTGGGCGTCGTCATCGGCGGGTCGGGCAACGGCGAGCAGATGGCGGCCAACAAGGTGCCCGGCGTGCGCGCCGCGCTCGTCTGGAACGACGACACCGCCAGGCTGGCGAGAGAGCACAACGACGCGAACGTCGTCAGCGTCGGTGCCCGGATGCATTCCCGCGACGAGGCGACCCAGCTCGTCGAACGGTTCCTCACCACACCGTTCAGCGGCGACGGACGGCACGCGCGCCGGATCGCGATGCTGCGCGACTACGAGGAGTCGCACCGGCTGCCGGACCTCCCCGACCTCCCGACCTCGCCGTAGGCGCGCTAGAAGATCGCCGGGCACCACGGTGCGGGGAAGTGGGCGAAGGCGGCCGACGCCTCGGCCGCCGCGCCGGGCCGGTCCTCCCGCACCCGCCCCGCCAGCTCGAGCTCGGAGAGCGAGGTGCCGCCGAGGAAGGCTGCTCCGAGGTCGGTCACGTCCAGGGCCAGCTCGGCCGCCCGGTCGGTCCGCTCGCACGACCTCGGCGCCTGATCGCCGGCGCCCACGGCCAGCCGCCAGGTCCCTTGGTTCCACGGGCAGTGCCGGTCCGTGACCTCCAGCACCACGTCCAGCTCGGCCGCGTAGGTCCGCGAGACGAGAGCCTTGTCGAGGTCGACGAGCCGGACGTACAGCCCGTCCCCGAGGACCGGGTTGGCCCGGCGGGGGTTCTGCAGCCAGTGCAGCAGCGGGTCGTCGACCGGGAGCCGGGGCAGGACGGTCCGGCCCATCAGGTCGAGGTCGAAGAGGTACCGGTAGATCTCGGCCAGGACGGGGGAGTCGCCCGCCATCAGCTCGCGGACGGACACCTCGCCGGAGCCGAAGTTCTCGTCGAAGTGCTGCTTGGTCTGGTAGAGCGCGTAGCCACGGACCCCCGAGGCGTCTTCGGCGAGAACGCAGCGCAGTGCCGAGCTCCCGCCCCGCAGCTCGGCGATGTCGCGGACGGCGCGTCCCCACCATCGCTCGTCGCGCGACGGCAGTCCCGGGCGGCGGGTCGCGACGTCCTCGTAGACGCCGGCGAACGCCTTCCAGTCCGTCGGGTCGGCGAGTCGCAGCCGGACCTGCGGGTCAGTGGGCACCGTCGGGTGCAGCGCTTGAGGGTCGCGGGGCACGTGGACCGAGCAGGACCTCGTCGCCAGCCCGTAGCCGAAGCGTCCGTAGATCTGCGGCTCCGAGGCCCA
>DASVED010000397.1:0-4154 GCA_036380775.1 Actinomycetes bacterium | reverse complement strand
TGTCGAGGCGGCGGCCGCCGCCGGCAAGCACGTGTTGGCCGAGAAGCCCCTTGCCCTCTCACTCGACGACGCGAGAGCGATGGTCAATGCCTGCGAGACTGCCGGAGTCGTCATGGCGACCAACCACCACCTGCCGGCATCACCCACTCACCGGGCGCTCAAGAAGGCTGTGCGGTCCGGGGCGGTGGGCGACGTTCGCGCGGTCCGGGTGCACCACGCCGTGCAGCTGCCCGATCGACTCGCCGGTTGGCGCATCGACGACCCGGTAGGCGGTGGTGTGGTCCTCGACGTGACCGTGCACGACGCTGCAGCGGTGGCGGCGATCCTCGGGCGCCGGGCCCTGTCGGTGCACGCCGTCGGGCTCAACCAGGACAACGACCCCGGCGGACCGTTCGACGCGGTGATGACCAGCGCGGAGTGGGAAGACGGTGTGCTCGTCCAGACTCACGACGCCTACAACAACCCGCACCTGCCGACGAGCCTGCACGTGCTCGGCACGGCCGGCTCGCTGGTCGCGCAGGACTGCAACACCGGCGACCCGGTGGGATCGGTGACCCTGTGGCGCGACCACGTGGCGGAGCCGGTCGAGCTCGGCGCGCGCGACAACCTCTACGAGGTCACCGTCCGCGCCCTCGCTGCAGCCGTGGCCGGCGAGGGCGAGGTCATCGTGACCGGTGACGACGGGGTGCGCTCCCTGGCCGTGTCCCTCGCCGTGCTCGAGAGCCTGCGGACCGGGTCCGGCGCCGAGGTGGCCTGACGGCCCGCCTCGCCGTGTGTGCACTCAGCCGCCGATCCCCACGCTGCGCAGGTAGTCGCGGGTACGGGTGGCGATCGGCGCGGGCACGTCGAAGTCGCCCAGCGGGTACATGTCCTGCTCGACGACGACGAAGAGATCTCGGTCGAGCGCGGTCAGCGCCTCGACCACTGATGGGATGTCCGGGACTCCGGCTGGCGGCTCGCAGCTGGCACCGCGCGCGACCGCCTGGCCGAAGGCGAGGTCCTTCTCCACCGCCTCGGCGACGAGCGCCGGGTCCATCTGCTTGATGTGCACGTAGCCGACCCGGTCGGGATGGTCGCGGATGACCGATGCGCTGTCCGCCTGCCGGTAGGCAAGGTGCCCGGTGTCCAGGCAGAGGGAGACATACCGCGGGTCGGTGTCGGCGAGGAAGCGGTCGACCTGCTCGCGGGTCTCGACGTGGCTGTCGGCGTGGGGGTGGAACTCCAGCCGGACGCCGTACTCCTCGGAGACGATCCGGCCGAGCTCGTCGGTGCTGCGGACGAGCGCCCGCCACTCGTCGTCGGTGAGGTTGGCGGGCTCGAGGTAGGCACCGGTGGTGTCGTCGCGGTAACCGGGCACCGGTACGAACACAAGGTGCCGGCCGCCGAGCGCCGCGGTGAGCTCGGCCACCTTGCGGGTCTGCGCGACGATCGCGGGCAGCTCGTCCGGCCGGTGCAGACCGCTGTAGCCGTGCATCGTGCCGCCGGCTACCTGCAAGCCGCGACGGGCCAGCTCGTCGGCGAGCCGCTCCGGGTCGGTCGGGAGGTAGCCATGAGGGCCGAGCTCGACGTACTCGTATCCCACCTTGGCCAGCTCGTCGAGAAACCGCTCCCATGGGGGCTGCTGCGGGTCGTCGGCGTACCAGACACCCCATGAGTCCGGGCAGCTGCCGAGCCTGAGCCGGTTGGTCATGTGCTGCTCCTCGTGGATCCGGTGCCGGCGGTCACAGGTAGGGCCGCTGGGCAGACCTGCGCTTCTCGTAGTCGGTGCGGGCCTCGGCGGTGCTGGCCAGGGTGGAGACCTCGGCGACCGGAACGTCCCACCACGACTCGCTGTCGGGGGAGGGCACGAACGGGTCGGCCTCGACGTGCACCAGGACCGGGCCGCTGCCCTGCTGGGCGTCCAGCAGCGCGGCCCGCAGTCCATCCGTGCCCTCGGCCCGCAGCACGCGGACGCCGAGGCTGGCTGCGTTGGCCGCGAGGTCGACCGGCAGGACGTCGCCGTCGAGCCGCCCGCTGTCTGGATCGCGGTACCGGTAGGACGTCCCGAACCGCTGCGAGCCGACCCCCTCGGAGAGCGCCCCGATGGAGGCGAAGCCGTGGTTCTGCACCAGGACGACGATGATCTTGACGTTCTCCTGGACCGCCGTCACCAGCTCCTGGGCCATCATCAGGTAGGAGCCGTCGCCGACCATGACGAAGACGTCGCGGTCCGGGCAGGCCATCCGGACCCCTAGGCCACCGGCGATCTCGTAGCCCATGCAGGAGTACCCGTACTCGACGTGGTAGCCCTTCGGGTCACGCGTTCGCCACAGCTTGTGCAGGTCGCCCGGCAGGGAGCCGGCGGCGCAGACGACGACGTCGCGTGGCCGGGACACCTCGTTCACGACGCCGACGATCTCCGACTGGGCGGGCAGCGGCTGGTGCCCGAGGGTGTAAGCCCGCTGGACCGTCTCCTCCCACGCCGCGGCCAGGGCCGTGGCCCGCTGTGTGTGGGCCTCCGGTGCTCGCCAGCCCGCCAGTGCGCCGGTCAGCGCCTCGAGACCGGCGCGGGCGTCGCACACCACCATCGTGCCTGCGTGCTTGGCGGCGTCCGAGGCGGCGACGTTCACGTTGACGAACTGCACGTCAGGGTCCTGGAAGGCGGTGCGGGACGCCGTCGTGAAGTCGCCGTAGCGGGTGCCGACGCCGATCACCACGTCGGCGGCCCGGGCGACGGCGTTGGCGGCCGTGGTGCCTGTGCTCCCCACGGCACCCAATGACTGCGGATGGTCGTAGGGCAGCGATCCCTTGCCGGCCTGGGTCTCCGCGACCGGGATCCCGGTGGCCTCCGCCAACCGGCGCAGCGCATCGGTGGCCTCGCTGTAGCCCACCCCGCCACCTGCCACGACCATCGGCCGTCGCGCCGCACGGACCAGCTCGACTGCCCGCGCGACGGCAGCCGGGTCGGGCTCCACCCGGGGCACGTGCCACACCCGCGGCGCGAACAGCTCCGCGGGCCAGTCGTGCGCCTGCGTCTGGACGTCCTGAGGCAGGGCCAGCGTCACCGTCCCGGTCTCCACGGGGTCGGTGAGCACCCGCATCGCGCCGAGCAGCGCTGCGGGCAGCTGCTCCGGACGCCACACCCGGTCGAAGAAGCGCGACACCGGCCGGAAGGCATCGTTGACCGACACGTCGCCGCCGCTGACCTCCTCGAGCTCCTGCAGCACCGGACTCGTCACCCGGGTGGCGAAAACATCACTGGGCAGCAGCAGCACGGGCAGCCGGTTGACCGTGGCCAGTGCGGCCCCGGTCACCATGTTCGTGGATCCCGGGCCCACCGAGGCGGTGCACGCCATGGTGGTGAGCCGGTTGCGCATCCGGGCGAACGCGACACTCGCGTGCACCATGGCCTGCTCGTTGCGGGCCTGGTAGTAGTGCAGTGCACCCGGCTCGTCGGCTGTCTCGAGCAGGGCCTGGCCGATACCCGCCACGTTGCCGTGTCCGAAGATCCCGAAGCAGCCCGCGAACAACGGGTGCTCGACGCCGTCGCGCTCACTGCGCTGCTGCGCCAGGAAGCGCACCACCGCCTGGCCGACAGTGAGGCGGACGGTCCCCTCGCTCGTCATTCGCGTGCCCTCCCCGTTGCGGTGGTCAGCGGCAGTCGCGGGTCGGCGGGCTGGCCGGTCCAGGTGTCGCGGACCCAGGCATGTGCCGGGTCGTCGCAGGTGGCCCAGACCCGTTCGTCGCCGCTCATCACGTTGAGGTAGTACAGGTCGTACCCCGGCGCGGCGATCGAGGGTCCGTGCCAGCCGTGCGGCACCAGCACGGCGTCCCCGCTGCGTACCTCGGCCAGCACGTCGATGGGTCGCGCGGGTGTGCCGTAGACGCGCTGGTAGCCCATGCCCCCGCCGGCCACCTCGAAGTAGTAGATCTCCTCGAGCTCCGACTCCGCCAGCCCCGCTTCCTCGGAGCCGACAGCCGGTCGGCGCTCGTCGTGCTTGTGCGGCGGGTAGGACGACCAGTTGCCCGAGGGCGTCAGCACCTCGACGGCGATCAGCCGGTCCGCCTCGAACGAGTCGGCCGAGCAGAAGTTGTTGACCTGCCGGCTGCACGCGCCGGCCCCGCGTACCTCGACGGGGACGTCCTGCGCCGGTCGGTAGCGCGCGGTCAGCCGC
>DASVED010000396.1:0-3017 GCA_036380775.1 Actinomycetes bacterium | reverse complement strand
CGGGCCCTGCTCCGACCGACTGGGCCCGCTCCGCCGCCGCCAGGGCCGCGAGCACGTCGCCGAGGTCGCCGTCCAGCACCGCGGCGAGGTTGTACGCCTTGTAGCCGATCCGGTGGTCGGAGATCCGGTTCTCCGGGAAGTTGTAGGTGCGGATCCGCTCGGAGCGGTCGACGGTGCGCACCTGCGAGCGCCGCTCCGCCGAGGCCTTCACCGCGGCCTCCTCCTCGGCCAGCGCCTGCAGCCGCGACCGCAGCACCTCCATGGCCCGCGCGCGGTTCTGCAGCTGCGAACGCTCGTTCTGGCACGACACGACGATCCCGGTGGGCAGGTGGGTGATCCGCACCGCGGAGTCGGTGGTGTTGACGCTCTGCCCGCCGTGCCCCGATGAGCGGAAGACGTCGATGCGCAGGTCCTTGTCGTCGATCTCGACGGCGGCGTCGTCGCCGGTGTCCGGGTAGACGAGCACCCCGGCCGCGGACGTGTGCACGCGACCCTGCGACTCCGTGACCGGCACCCGCTGCACGCGGTGCACGCCACCTTCGAACTTCAGTGCCGACCACACGCCGACCGGGTCGGACGCGCGGGAGCGGATCAGCAGCGTGGCGTCCTTGTAACCGCCGAGGTCGGAGTCGGTGCCGCCCAGGATCTCGGCCTTCCAGCCGTGCCGCTCGGCGTAGCGCAGGTACATGCGCACCAGGTCGCCGGCGAACAGCGCCGACTCCTCGCCGCCCTCCCCCGACTTGACCTCCATGATCACGTCGTCGGCGTCGTGCGGGTCGCGCGGCACGAGCAGCTCGGCGAGCCGGGTCTCCAGCGCCTCCACGCGGGCGTGCTGTTCGCGGGCCTCGTCGGCGAACGACGGGTCTTCGCTCACCAGTTCCCGGGCGGCGACCTCGTCGTCTCGGGCCGCCGCCAGCTCGCGGGCCGCAGCCACGACCGGGCCGAGCTCGGCGTAGCGCCGGCCCAGCTTGCGGGCCTGCGCGGCGTCGACGTGCACGGAGGGGTCGGCCAGCGCGCGCTCCAGCTCGGCGTGCTCGTCGAGCAGGGCGTCGAGGGACGCGGTCATGGGCCCTCCTGGGACACGTACGGCAGACACGCGAACGGCGCCCACCAGAATGGTGGGCGCCGTCGGTTCAGCTAGTTGTTGCCGCGGGCGGGGCGCTTGCCGTAGCGCGCCTCGAAGCGGGCGACGCGACCGCCGGCGTCCAGGATGCGCTGCTTGCCCGTGTAGAACGGGTGGCAGGCCGAGCAGGTCTCCGCGTGGATGTGACCGCTCTTGGCGGTGCTGCGGGTCGTGAACGAGTTGCCGCAACCGCACGTGACCGTGGTCTCGTGGTAGTCGGGGTGAATTCCGCTGCGCACAGGGATGTCCTTCCGAGAATGTGGCGCCGGGTCCCCGCGTGGCGAGGTGAACCGGAGCCCGTGTGCGTGACAGTCCATTCAACCATCCGACGCCCCGGGCGATTCCCGAGGCGTCGAGTGGCTGTCAGTCCTCGCCGATGGCGGTGTTCTTCGCCACCTGCATCAGGAACTCGATGTTGGTGCGCGTCTTGCGCAACTGCTCGAGCAGCAGGTTGATTGCCTGCTGGTCGTCGAGCGCGCTCAGCACCCGCCGCAGCTTGACCATCACGGCGTACTCGTCGGGCGACATGAGCAGCTCTTCCTTACGAGTGCCCGAGTCGCCGACGTCGATCGCCGGGAAGACGCGCCTGTCGGCGATCTTGCGGTCCAGCTTGAGCTCGGCGTTACCCGTGCCCTTGAACTCCTCGAAGATCACGGTGTCCATCGTGGACCCGGTCTCGACGAGCGCCGTCGCGAAGATCGTCAGCGAGCCGCCGCCCTCGATGTTGCGCGCGGCGCCGAGGAAGCGCTTCGGCGGGTAGAGCGCAGTGGAGTCGACACCGCCGGACAGGATCCGGCCCGACGCCGGCGCCGCCAGGTTGTAGGCGCGCCCGAGGCGGGTGATGTTGTCGAGCAGCACGACGACGTCGTGGCCCATCTCCACCAGGCGCTTGGCCCGCTCGATCGACAGCTCCGCGACCGTGGTGTGGTCCGACGGCGGCCGGTCGAACGTCGAGGCGATGACCTCACCCTTCACCGACCGCTGCATGTCGGTGACCTCTTCGGGCCGCTCGTCGACGAGGACGACCATGAGGTGGCATTCGGGGTTGTTCGTGGTGATCGCGTTCGCGAGGTTCTGCATGATCGTGGTCTTGCCGGCCTTCGGCGGCGACACGATCAGGGCGCGCTGACCCTTGCCGACCGGCATCACCAGGTCGATGACGCGGGTGGTCAGCTTGTGCGGCTCGGTCTCGAGGCGCAGCCGCTCGTTCGGGTAGAGCGGGGTGAGCTTGGTGAACTCGGGCCGGTTGCGGGTCGACTCGGGGTCCTGCCCGTTGAGGGAGTCGACGCGGACCAGCGGGTTGAACTTCTGCCGGCTCTGCTCGCCCTCGCGCGGCTGCCGGACGGCGCCGGTGACGGCGTCGCCGCGGCGCAGGCCGTAGCGGCGGACCATCGACAGCGACACGTAGACGTCGGTCGGGCCGGCCAGGTAGCCGGTGGTCCGGACGAACGCGTAGTTGTCGAGGATGTCGACGATGCCGGCGACGGGCAGCAGCACGTCGTCGTCGCGGACCTCGGTGTCGACCGTGCTCTGGCCGCCGCCCTGGCCACCCTGGGGGGTGCGGTCGCGGTCGCGACCCCGGCGGCGGTCACGGAACCGACGCCCGCGGCGGCCGCGGCCGTCACCGTCGTCGTCACCGTCGTCGTCGCGGTCGCGGACGTCGCGGTTGTCCCGGACGTCGCGGGTGTCCCGCACATCGCGGTTGTCGCGGACGTCGCGCTGGTTGCGGTCGTCGCGCTGATTACGGTCGTCGCGCTGGTTGCGGTCGTCCGTGCGGCTGCCGCGATCGTCGGTCCGGTCGGTCCGGTCGGTCCGGTCGGTCCGGTCGCTGCGCTCGATCCGGTCGGTGCGTGGTCCGCGGTCGTCCGTGCGGTCCGTGCGCGGACCACGATCG
>DASVED010000395.1:0-9378 GCA_036380775.1 Actinomycetes bacterium | reverse complement strand
TCTACGCCGGTCTCGGCGGACCGGCCGTCGCGATCCTCGACGCGGCGACGTTCCTGCTCTCCGCGGCCGCCCTGCTCGCCCTGCGGGTCGAGGAGCCGGCGCCGGTCCCGGCCGAGCAGCACTTCCTGCGCGAGGCGAGCGCCGGCGGTCGGCACCTCCTCGGCCACCCGCTGCTGCGGGCCACCGTGGTGTCCACGGTGATCTGCATGCTGGCTCTCGGCATCAGCGAGTCGGCCTTCTTCGCGGTCATCGACGAGGGGCTCGGCCGGCCGGTGGAGTTCCTCGGCGTCCTCGGCGCCGTGCAGGGCGTCGGTGCGATCGTCGCAGGCATCGCCATCACCGCGGTGATCCGCCGGACCGGCGAGCTGCGCCCCATCCCGTGGGCGTTCGCCGCCCTCGCTCTGGGCATCCTGCTCTGCACGTCGGGCTCGCTGCCGGTGGTGGTGACCGGTGTGCTGATCTTCGGCGGCGGGCTGCCGGTCCTCCTCGTGTGTCTCACCACGACGATCCAGCGGCGGACTCCGGCCGCCTTGCAGGGTCGCGCGTTCACGGCCTATGAGCTGTTCACCGGCGTGCCCCAGCTGCTGTCGATCCTCGGCGGTGCCATCGCGGTGTCGCTCATCGACTACCGGATCCCGCTGCTCGTCATGGCGTGCGGCATCGCCGCGGCGGCGGTCTACTCCGCGCTCCGGCTGCGCGAGGTGCCGACGGGATCAGAGCTCGCGGACCCGCCCGTCCTCCACGTGGACGTGGCGCCCGGTGGTCACATTGTCGAGCAGCCGCCGGTCGTGGGTCACGATCAGCAGCGTCCCGTCGTACGTCCCTAGCGCCTCCTCGAGCTGCTCGATCGCGGCCAGGTCGAGATGGTTGGTGGGCTCGTCGAGCACCAGGAGATTGGCGCGCCGGGCCATCAGCAGTGCCAGGTCGGCACGCGTGCGCTCGCCGGGGGAGAGCGTCCCGACCGGGCGCAGCACGTCGTCCGCGCCCAGCCCGAACTTCGCGAGCAGGGTGCGGGCATCCGCCTCCTCCTGTCCTGTTGCCGACCGGAACACCGCCACCAGTGGCTCGTCGGCCGGGAAGGTCCGCCGCACCTGGTCGACCTCGCCCACGACCACGCTCCGTCCGAGCCAGGACCGTCCCGCGGTGAGCGACACCCTGCCGAGCAGCGCGGCGAGCAACGTCGACTTGCCGGAGCCGTTGGGGCCGGTCACCGCCATCCGGTCGCCCCGGTGCACCGTCAGGTCGACCGGGCCCAGCCGGAAGTCGGCCAGCTCGACGACCGCCGCCGCCAACCCGGCCACGTCCTCCGGGCCGCGCGTCGCCGGGTCGAGCGCGAGTCGCAGCTGCCACGGGTCGCGCGGGTCGTCGACCTCCTCCAGCCGGTCGAGCTGGCGGAGGACCCGCGCGGCGGAGGCGCCGCGGGCCTGTGCACTGGCGACCCGGTCGGCGCGGATGAACTTGTCCGGCTCGGCGGCCCGCGCCCGGGCACTGGTGGCCCGAGCGGTGCCCTGACGGGACCACTCCTTGTCGCGGCGGGCCCGGTCGGTCAGCGCGGTCCGCTTCTCGTCGTACGCCTCGAAGGCCGCCCGAGCGGCGGCCCGGGCGCGCTCTCGCTCGGCGAGGTACGCCCCGAAGCCACCGCCGAACACGGTGCCTTTCCGGGTGAACTCGTCGATCTCCAGCACAGCGGTCGCCACCCGCTCGAGGAAGGCGCGGTCATGCGACACGACGGCCAGTCCGCCGTCGCGGCTCTCGAGGAACGACTCGAGGGCGGCGAGCCCGTCGGCGTCCAGGTCGTTGGTCGGCTCGTCCACCAGCAGGACGTCCACCTGGGTGAGCAGCACGGCGGCCAGGCCGCAGCGCGCGAGCTGTCCACCCGAGAACGTCGACGTCTCCCGGTCGATCAGCGCGTCGCCGAGGCCGAGCCGGTCGAGCACCACGGCCGAGCGACTGTCCAGGTCGGCGCCACCGAGACCCAGCCAGCGCTCGAGGGACGCGGCGTAGGCGTCGTCGGCACCGGCCGAGCCGGCCGCGAGGGCGTCGGCCGCAACGCCCAGCGCGTGGTCCGCCGCGGCCACGCCCGTACGCCGGGAGAGGTACCCCCGGAGGGTCTCGCCGGGTCGCCGGTCGCGCTCCTGCGGCAGCAAGGCCACCGTCGCGGACGGCGGCGACACCGTGACGGTGCCGGTCTCCGGCTCGAGGTCGCCGGCGAGCAACGAGAGCAAAGTCGACTTGCCGACTCCGTTCGGGCCGACGACGGCCAGCCGGGCTGCCGGTCCGATCGTGGCGGTCACGTCGGCGAGGACGGTGTGCAGTCCGTGCGAGAAGCCGACCGAGCGGAGCTCCACCTCGGCCACGGACCCGCTGGGCATGCCGACCACGCTAGGTGGACGGGTGCCGCTGTTGCGAGCGGATTGCCTGTCAGTCGATGCGGACGGTGCCGCGCTCCGTGGCGAAGAACACCGTGGTCAGCCCGGGCTCGTCGGCGTCCACCCAGTCCACCCGGAAGTCGATGCCCTCGAGCGGCTCGCCGACCCACTCGAGGACCTTGTCCCGGTCGCCGCAGATCTCGACCTGCTCGATCCGGGCGGCCGCCCCGTCGACACTCGGGTGCAGCCGGGCGTCACCCTCCCACTGCACGAAGAAGGGCAGCGCCGGGTCGTCCAGCAGGTCCAGCACTCCGATCTGCCGCCAGGTCAGCTCCACCCCGTCGGGGCGACGCCGGTGGCCGACCACGGAGGTCCGGCCGAGTCGCGACTCGACCGGCGCGATGTCGTCGACCGCGACGACCCAGGCGAGCCAGCCGCCGCCGGCCTCGCTGCGCGACTTGACGGCCTGGCCGAACGGCGCCTTGTCCGCAGCGGGGTGGTCGAGCGCCGCGACGACCTCCAAGTAGACGTCGCCGGCGAGCGGCAGCACGAAGTTGCGGGTGCCGAACCGCGGGTGCAGACCGCCGTCGCGGAATCCGGCACCGAGTGCCGCACCGATGCGCTGCGCGCAGGCTCCGAGTCCTTCCGGACCGGCCGCGTAGGAGAGGTGGTCGAGACGCACGCATCGACCATTTCACGGTCCGTCGCACCGGCTGCACCCGGGTCCGGGCCGCCGCCGCGCGGCACCTGGCCGGTGTCGAGGCGACCTCAGTCGACGACGAAGCCCTTGGCCACCCGCAGGAAGAGGTCGTTGGCCTCGGGCTCGCCGATGGTGACGCGGGCCCCCTCGCCGGCGAAGGGGCGCACGACCACTCCGGCTTCCTCGCAGGCCGCGGCGAACGCCTCGGTGCGCTGCCCGAGCCGGAGCCAGACGAAGTTCGCCTCGGAGGCCGGCACCTTGGTCCAGCCCTGCTCGCGCAACGCCTGCTGCACCCGGCCGCGCTCGGTGACGAGAGCGGCGACCCGCTCCAGCAACTCGTGCTCCGCGCCCAGCGACGCCGTCGCCGCGACCTGGGCGAGACCGCTGACGCCGAAGGGGACCGCCGTCTTGCGCAGTGCGTCCGCGACCGGCTCGTGGGCGACCGCGAAACCGACCCGCAGGCCGGCCAGTCCGTAGGCCTTGGAGAAGGTCCGCAGCACGGCGACGTTCGGGCGGTCGCGGTAGACGTCGAGGGCGTCGGGCACGTCAGGGTCGCGGACGAACTCCCGGTAGGCCTCGTCGATCACGACGAGGACGTCGGTCGGCACCCGGTCGAGGAACCGGTCGAGCTGCTGCCGGCGTACCGCCGTGCCGGTCGGGTTGTTCGGCGTGCAGACGAGGACGAGCCGGGTCCGATCGGTGATCGCGTCGGCCATCGCGTCGAGATCGTGGTGCTCGTCGGCGGTCAGCGGGACCTGCACCGAGCCGGCGCCGGAGACCTGGACGACAATCGGGTACGCCTCGAAGGACCGCCATGCGTAGACCACCTCGTCGCCCTCGGTCGCGGTCGACTGGATGACCTGCTGGAGCACGCCGACCGACCCGGTGCCGGTCGCGACGTGGGAGGCAGGCACGCCAAACCGTTCGGCGAGCGCAGCCGTCAGCCCCGTCGCGAACATGTCGGGGTAGCGGTTGACGGACTCCGCGCCGGCCCGCACCGTCTCGAGCACGGACGGCAGTGGCGGGTAGGGGTTCTCGTTCGACGACAGCTTGTACGTCGGGGCACTGCCAGTCCCGTCACTGCTGGCGGCGGGCCGGCCGGGCTTGTAGGTGGGGATGCCATCGAGGGCCCGGCGCAGCCGCGGGGTGCCGTCTGTCATGACGACCACCCTAGGACGGTGGACGTCTAGCGCTTGACCTCGAGTGCGACCAGGCAGGCACTGGGGTCTTCGTGGTAGCGCGCGACGAGCTCGGACGTTGCGCGGTCGAGACGCTTGTGCAACGCCTCCCGGTACGAGGACAGGACGCTCTCGGCGGAGGAGAGCCGGGCGAACAGCGCGGCTCTCTCCTCGTCGGTCGTCCCGGCGGCTCCGCTGGCCCACAGGTCCGGCAGGTGCGGCAGGACCGGCATGCCGCCGTCGGGGTGCAGCGAGAGGATTACTTGCCGGCCGAAGGATCCGCGCTGCTCGGTGAGCGCCTCGATCAGCGCGATGCGGTCGCCGAGGGCTGTGTTCGCGCGCAGCAGGTCCCGTCGGGCCTGCAGCAACCGGCGCCAGTACGAGGCGCGCAGCTCCTCCTCGAGCAACGTCCGGCGATAGGTGCGGAGCCGCTTGAGGTCGAGGTGTGACAGCTCCGGCACTCGCGGCGGCACCGGGCGAAGGGTCGTCGCCGGCACCGAGCGGGCAGGCTTGGGCGCGAGGTCGGCGTCCCGCCGGTCCCCGCCCACCTCGGCCACCTGGCTCAGCGATGTCACGCCCCATGCATCGACGGGACCTGGCGCACCCTTGATGCGTCTCACCCGACTGGATGCAGCGAGCGACCTCAGGCGGCTCAGCCGGTCGGCAGGGTGACCCAGTGCGGCTCGCCCAGATGGCGGCCCTTCGCGTGGTACATCGCGTCGTCGGCCGCGGCGAAGAGCAGCCGCGGTGAGCCCAGCATCCGTCGCGTGCTGGCGCCGCCACAGCTGACCCCCGCCGGATGCGGCAGGGCCACGACCTCGGCAGCGAACCGACGCAGCGCCTCGTCCACGGTGGCCGTGTCGGAGGTCGGCACGACGAGGCAGAACTCGTCACCACCGGACCGGGCGGCCAGCGCCCCGGGCAACGAGCTGGCTGCCCGCTCGAGCGCGTGCCCCACGGCCTGGAGCAGCCGGTCACCCGCGTCGTGCCCGTAGCGGTCGTTGACCGGCTTCAGGTCGTTGACGTCGATCGCCACGATGACCAGGTCGGCGCGCGAGCACGCCAGCGTCGCGGCGACATGGTCGAGGCGGCGCCGGTTGGCCAACCCGGTCAACGGATCCTGGAAGGCCAGCTCGGTGAGCCGGCTCTCCCGGACGGCGCGGGACACACCGGACGCCAGGATCGCGGCCAGCGCCTCGACGTACGCCAGGTCCGCGTCGTCGAAGGAGCCGCGCCCGACGTGCCGAGTGAGGTAGAGCTCGCCCCAGAGCTCGCCGTCGACGACGATCGGAGCGCCCAGGGACGCCCCTTTGCCGAACTCGAGCAGGAGCGCGAGCTCGCGCGGGTCCGCGTCCGGGTCGTCCCGGGAGCAGGTCCAGGCCTGCAGGTCGCCCACGACACCGGCCAGCTTCGGGAAGTCGGCGATCAGGTAGGTCTCGTCGGACGGCCGCGGCTGCTCGCCGGGACCGAGGTCGCCGACGTTGACCAGCACCCGGACCAGTCCCGCAGGCCGGTCGAGCACGCTGACCGAGCCGGAGTCGGCGTCGACGACGCGGATCCCCTCCGTGACGGCGCGTTCCGCGACGTCGAGAACGTCGCCGGACCGGACCAGGGCGCGCGCCATCGAGGCCAGGCTGCGCAGGCGTTCGCCTTCCGCACGGCTGACCGGGGGAAGGCCGACCACCTTGGTCCTCGCTGAGGCCATACCTGTGGGATCGGCACACTTACCTGCCGGGTCAAGCGCCGTTCAGGTTCTTGCGCATCTCACGAGACGACTTTCCGCGTGAACGTGAGGTGGGTGACGCCGCTGGGGGAGGAGACCGCCTCGACGTCGTAGGCATCCTCGAGGGCCTCCAGGCCGTCCCAGATGCGGACGCCGCGGCCGAGCACGATCGGGACCTGGACGAGATGGCAGTGGTCGACGAGCCCGGCAGCGAGGAAGTCGCGTACGACGGTGGGGCCGCCGCCGATCCGGACGTCCTGGCCATCGGCTGCTTCGCGGGCGGTCTCGAGCGCCTCGGCCGGGGCTGCGTCGAGGAAGTGGAACGTGGTGCCGCCCTCCATCCCGATCGAGGGCCGCGGGTGGTGAGTGAGCACGAAGGTCGGTGTGTGGAACGGCGGGTTCGGTCCCCACCAGCCCTTCCAGTCCGGGTCGTCCTGCCAGCCGGGCGGGCCGAACTTGTTGGCCCCCATGATCTCGGCGCCGATGCCGTAACTGTGGCGCTCAGCGAAGGCGTCATCCACTCCGGCGGTTCCGCCTGCGTCCCAGAACCGTGTCAGGAACAGCCACTCGTGCAGACGCTCGCCCGCATGGCCGAACGGTGCATCGGCGGACTGCGGCTCGCCGGTGGCGAAGCCGTCGAGGGAGATGGACAGGTTGTGGATCCGTGTGCGTGACATACGAGCGCGCTCCTCGATGGTGACGGCGCTTTGCGATCGGTTCTGGGGAGACTGACCAGGGTCACAGGAGTTTCTCATCGGCGCCCGGCCAGCAGCTCGGCCTCCTCGGCCGCACGAGCAGATGTCAGCTCTGGGCCATGTCGACGAACCGCGAGTAGTGACCCTGGAACGCGACCGTGATGGTGGCCGTCGGCCCGTTGCGGTGCTTGGCGACGATGAAGTCGGCCTCGCCCGCCCGCGGCGACTCCCGCTCGTAAAGCTCCTCGCGGTGCAGCAGGACGACCATGTCGGCGTCCTGCTCGATGGAATTATGTAAAGCTATGCCTTCGGCGAGGAAGTTGTGGGTTCCGAGCACCGTCGCGTCGAACACCTCTTGCGATCCGGCGGGCTCGATGGTCACGACCGCGTCCCACATCACATCGTTCGTTGCCACGACGTCGAGTTCGGCGGAGTCCAGAACCGTAGCCATCTGAGCGAGTTTGGTTCTCGAAACCGAGTGCACGGACGCGCCCAGCGACGTCCTGCCCGTCGCTCTCGCCAGCTCGGCAGGGGTAATTCCCTTCTCGGTCATAACTTGCCGCACCAGCCTCCAGACGCCGCTGGGAATGGTGTCGACGTTCGGCTTGGGCACGACGCTCTCGAGGCGGTTCGCAACCTCTCGGGCCGTCCCCCCGCGGGTCCCGTGCACGCCGATGTCGTCGATGAACCGCTTCTGCTGTTCCGAGCCCGTGATGTGGAGCTGGTAGCAGTCTCGGTAGCCAGCCTTCTTGCTGACTTTGACCCGCGACGCAATGTTGAAGCGAAGCAGTAGCCGGGCGACATCGTTGACGAGCCGCCGGCTCGTGGACGCGTAGTAAATGCGTGCCCAGCCAAGTTTCTCGTACCAGTGCACGGAGCCGTCGGTTGCCCAGAGGTGCCGCAGGAAGAGCGCGACCTGCGCCTTGGGCAACGAGAACACCCAGCCCGGCACGAACTTCTCGTGCGACCGCAACCCGAACAGGCCCATGTCGTCTAGCCATGCAGCGATCGGGTTCCGCTTCCCGTAGGTGAGCCGGTACGGCGCAGGCAGACGTAACGTCGTCACCCGAGCTGCGGCGTACTCGTCGCGGATGCCGGTGATCCCGAATCGGGACAGCGCTGCGTCCGCCACAGCAGTGAGGTTCGCTTCGTCGATGCTGGCGTAGCGGATCGGTTGGCGTCGAACGAACGACCCGTCGCCGATCAGGTGAGCCAGCAGCACGACCTCATCCGGATCGACGGGAGTGACGTCCATCGGTGGCGGAACGTGCCGTGCGATCGCCAGTCGGTCTCCCGCAGACAGCTCGCCGAGCGGCTTCCATCCGTCGTACGTGAGGAACGGGTGGCTGGCGGTTGCCTCGATCTCACGACCGGAGGCGAGCTTGAGCCGGAACACTTCCTTCACGCCGTTGGAGAAGACGTGGGTCATCGTCCGCGGCACGAACTGCAGGCGCTCGTTCAGGGACCAGACCGGAACGTCACGGGCACCTGACTCGAAGAGCTCCCCGAGCGTCACCTCGGCCCCGGTGTCCGCGCGCATCACCCTGGTCGAGGCCGGCAGGCACCCTGATTCGCGAAGGTCGGACATCTGCGGCTTCTTGTCGGTGCGCTGCTCGGGACCGCGGTTGAGCTGGGAGATGGCGATGACCGGCACCTCGAGCTCCTTGGCCAGCAGCTTGAGCGCACGGGAGAACTCCGACACCTCCTGCTGACGGCTCTCGACCCGCTTGCCGCTGGACATCAGCTGCAGGTAGTCGATGACGACGAGCTTGAGGTCGTGACGCTGCTTGAGCCGGCGGCACTTGGCCCGGATCTCCATCATCGACATGTTGGGCGAGTCGTCGATGAACAGCGGCGCGTTGGACACCTCGCCCATCCGTCGCGCCAGCCGGGTCCAGTCGTCGTCGGTCAGCTTGCCGGTGCGCATGTGGTGCAGCGCCACCCTGGCCTCGGCGGACAGCAGCCGCATGGTGATCTCGGTGCGGCTCATCTCGAGGGAGAAGACGCAGGTCGCCATGTTGTGCTTGATCGCCGCGGACCGCGCGATATCGAGCCCCAGCGTCGAGTTGTGGGTCGGGACCATCGTCGGGCCGGCGAGGTAGAGGTGGTCCGCGCTGTCGACCTGCACGCACCGGACCGGCACGCTGGCCGTTCGGCGGACGTCGACGATGGCCCGCGCTCCGGACGTCACCGGTCGCGCCGCGCGACGCTCCTTGTGCATCAGTCGCTTCGCCTCCACCCGGAACACGTCGTGCTCCGCGCAGAACGCCAAGGTCGCCGTGCCCGTCGGCCCGACGGTCAGCCCGCACTCGTAGCCCAGGCCGACGACCAGCTCGCGAACGTCCCCGGCCAGCGGCACCGGCAGGCCCGGCACCTGCACGCACCCGGACCGGGTCACCGCACCGAGCCGGTCCAGGACCCCGGCGAGCACCGCCCGGCGCTGCACCTCCGACCCACGCAGGTAGCCGGCCGGCACTCGCGGCTCGTCGAGCAGCCCCAGTGCGGCGACAGCCGGCTCGACGGCTGCGGGGTCGAGCTCGGACTCGACGTACATCGCGATCTCTGCGTCGGCCGGCGCGCTCGCGGGGCGATCGCCGAGCCACGACCCCAGGACGTACGCCGGGACAGGCAGCTCGGCATCGGGCAGCACCATCGCGCCGGCGCCCGGCACGGCGTGGTTGAGCAGCCGCTCGTCTCCTGACTCGTCCCACAG
>DASVED010000394.1:0-8438 GCA_036380775.1 Actinomycetes bacterium | reverse complement strand
ACCGAGGTGCTCGGCGACCTCCGTGAGCGTGCGGGGAGGGAGGCCGGCCGGCCGCAGGGAGGACGGACCGGACGGGTTGAGCACGGCAGCGAGGCTACCGGTCAGCGCGCGAGCAGCCGGAGCCCGGGCGCGCGGGTACCGGTCGGCGGGATCCGCTGGGACTCGAGCGCGAAGGACATCACCTGCTTGAACACCGGTGCCGCGTTGACGCCGCCGCCGAGGGCAGACCGAGGTGCCTGCAACGTGACCGCCACCACCAGGCGCGGGTCGTCCACCGGGGCCAGCCCGATGAAGGACATCGTGTAGCCGCTGTAGCACCCGCAGGACGGCTTGAAGCGCTGCGCGGTGCCCGTCTTGCCGCCCACCCGGTAGCCCGGGATGTGCGCGAGCGGCGCCGTCCCGCCGTCGTTGGTGACGGTCTCCATCATCAGCCGTACGGTGCGCGCGGTGCCGGCGCTGACCACCCGGGTGCGCTCGGACGCGTCCGGCCGGTCCACCGTCCCGTCCGCGGCCGTGGTCGACGCCATCAGTCGCGGCGAGACGCGGACGCCGTCGTTGGCGACGGCGCCGACCGCCGACGCCATCTGCACGGTGTTGACCGAGTAGCCCTGGCCGAACGTCGTCGTGTAGCCGGTGGTCGCCGACCAGTCGGCCGGGTCGAGCAGCGCGCCCGCCGCCTCGCCCGGCAGGCCGAGCCCGGTGGGCTGGCCGATGCCGAACTTCTCGAGGTACGGGTGCAACCGCTTGAGGTTGCCGAGCCGTTCCGCCGCGCGGATGGTGCCGATGTTGCTCGACTTCGCGATCGTCCCCGCATAGGTCAGGTGCTGGGTGTCGTGGTCCTCGAAGTCCTTGAACGACTTGCCGGCCCGGTAGAGCCGGTTGGGCACCGTGATCGGCGTCCTCGGCGTGATGACCCCCTCCTCGATGAGGGCCGACGCGGTGAGGACCTTGCCGGTGCTCCCCGGCTCGTACGGTTCGGTGAGCGGACGGTTCCCGCGGTCCGCTGCCGGGGCCGACCCGGGACGGTTGGCGTCGAAGGTCGGCGCGGTCGCGATCGCGAGCAGCTCGCCGCTTCGGGGGTCGAGGACGATGACCGTGCCGCTCTCGGACCGGGTCGACGCGACGGCCTTGGCGATCGCCGTCTGGGCGACGTACTGGATGTCCCTGTCGATCGTGAGCGCCACGTCCTGACCCGCCACCGCCTCGCGCTGGGAGGCCACCCCGCTCGGGATCCGCCGGCCGCCGGCGCTCAGCTCGTAGGTCGCGGTGCCGTCGCGGCCGGCCAGCACGTCGTCCAGCGCGTACTCCAGCCCGCCGAGGCCCGTGCCGTCAGCGCCGACGTAACCGACGACGTTCGCGCCGACCTTCCCCGCCGGATAGACCCGGCGGCTGGTCTTCTCGCCGAAGATGCCAGGGATCCCTTCGATGGTCTCGTCCGGGTGGTCGAGGTCGCGCACCGTGCGCCAGGTGCGCGGCGTCACCTTCTTGGCGATGTAGACGAACCGCCGGTCGCCGGTCAGCCGCTCCTGCAGCAGGGCCTCGTCGAGGTCCAGCACCGGGGCCAGGGCAGCGGCCGTCGCCGCCGGGTCCTCGACGAGCGTCTGGTCGGCGGTGATGTTCACCGCATCGACGGTGGTGGCGAGGGCCACCCCGTTGCGGTCGGTGATGGTGCCGCGGACAGCCGGCAGTGCGACGGTGCGCAGCCGGCCCTGCTTGGCCTCCGCGGCGTAGGTGGTGGCGTCCAGCCCCTGCAGCTGCACCAGCCGGGCGCCGAACAGCGAGAGCACCAGGGCGAGCAGGACGATCGCCGCGCGCAGCCGTCGGGTGCCGTCGCCGAGTCGCAGCAGCGCCGGCCGGCGGGGCGGCGCCGGTCGGTGGCCGGCCGGCCGGCGCGCGGGCGGCCGGTGGCCGGTGGGGCGGCGCGGCGGCGGCCGGTGCCGTGCCTGGCTCGGCCGGGGCGGGCGGCGGGTGGTGGCGGTCGGTGTCACCTGCTGGGCTCCCCCGTTGAGGAGGGGGTGCCCTCCTGATGAGTCGAGCCGGCGCTCGGCGCCTGCGACGGCTCTGGTGACGACGTGGGCGCCGGGGAGGGCGGCGGCGGGGCGACCCCCGGCTTCGGCTTGCCCAGCACGCTGCCGTCGGAGAGCCGGATGAACGCCGGGTTCTCGCTACGCACCATGCCGAGCGCCTCGGCCCGCGCCGCGAGCCGCTCCGGGGAGGCGGCGACCGCCACCTCCTGCTCGAGGGCCTGCTCCCGCCCGGCCAGCACCGCCGAGCGGGTCGTCAGGTCGTGCAGCCGGAAGGAGTCCTCGGCGAGCGAGGTGTGCAGGAACAGCAGCCCGCCGAGACCGGCCGTGAGCAGCCCACCGAGCAGCACCACGAACGGCGCCCGCGGGGCACCCGCGCGCACCGGCGGGACGAGAGCCAGCTCGCGGGCGCGCGACCGCGCACCAGCGACCCGGTGCCCGGCCGGCAGGGTGCCCGGGGAGGCGGCGGGGGCGGTTCCGGTGGCAGCGGCTCTCATGCAGCATCCCGGATCCGCTCGGCGGCGCGCAGCCGGGCCGACCCCGCGCGCGGGTTGGCCGCGACCTCGTCCGGGGCCGGCTCCTCCGCGCCGCGGGTGAGCAGCCGCAGCACCGGCTCGTGCTCGGGCAGCACCACCGGCAGGTCGGGCGGCGCCGTGCTCCTCGCGCCGGCGACCAGCGTCCGCTTCACCATCCGGTCCTCGAGCGAGTGGTAGGACAGCACGACGATGCGCCCGCCGACCGCGAGCGCGTCCACCGCCGCGGGCAAGGCCCGCTCGAGAGCGTCGAGCTCGCCGTTGACCTCGATGCGCAGCGCCTGGAAGGTTCGCTTGGCGGGGTGCCCGCCGGTGCGCCGGGTGGCGGCGGGGATCGAGGAGCGGACCAGCTCGGCGAGCCGCGCGGTGCCGGTGAACGGCTCGCCGACCCGCTCCCGGGCCACCGCGTCGGCGATGCGGCGGGCGAAGCGCTCCTCGCCGTACTCCCGCAGCACCCGCGCGAGCCGGGCCGGTTCGTAGGTGTTGACGACCTCGGCCGCGGTGATGCCGCGGCTCTGGTCCATCCGCATGTCCAGCGGTGCATCCTGGGCGTAGGCGAAGCCGCGGTCGCGCTCGTCGAGCTGAAGGGACGAGACCCCGAGGTCGAACAGCACGCCCTGCACGCGACTCGCCCCGACCGTGGCGAGCACCTCGCCGATCTCGTCATAGACGGCGTGCACCAGCGTGGTCCGGTCGGCGAACGGTGCGAGGCGCTCCCCGGCCAGGGTGAGGGCCTGCGGGTCGCGGTCCAGGCCGACCAGCCGCAACGACGCGAAGGTCCGCAGCAGCGCCTCGCTGTGCCCCCCCATGCCGAGCGTCGCGTCCACCACCACCGATCCCGGCCCGCTGACCGCCGGGCCGAGCAGCTCGATCGTGCGGTCCAGCAGCACCGGGACGTGCCGGCTGTCACCGCCGGTGGCCATCGGCTAGCCGCCGAACCGTGTGGTGAGCACCAGCAGGACGACGGCGAAGGCGCTCATCAGCCCGAGCGTCCAGCCCAGCAGGAGTGCGGACTGACGCATCTCGTCGGCGAGAGTGCCCACAGCCGTGGGCGGCTCGTCCGCCGGCACTGCTCGATCCATCTCGACCCTTCATGGAACGTGCTGTCGTGTCACTGGCTGGTGGTGCGGGCTGTCCGGCGGGCCGCCGTACTGCCAGGTCTCCAACCGCTCGCTGCCGATGACTCGGGTGGGAGCGCCGGCCCTGGCACCGGGGAAGGTGCGCCAGGACCTGCGGGAGCGGGTGGAGACCTCGCCGTACGGCGGCCGGTCCGTGCTCGGTGCTCGATAGGGGGTGTTGGGCAGGTGCGTCAGCGGTGCTAGATCAGCCCTGGCAGCACCTCCTCGGACAGGTCGGCGAACGCGCCCTCCTGCTCGGCGAGGTAGCTGGACCAGGCCTGCGCGTCCCAGACCTCGACCCGCGACCCGGCGCCGATGACGACGCACTCCCGGGTCAGTCCGGCGTACTCCCGCAGCGGCGGCGGGACGGTGACCCGGCCCTGCTTGTCCGGCGTCTCGTCGGAGGCGCCGGAGAGGAAGACCCGCTGGTAGTCGCGAGCCGCCTTGCTGGTGACCGGCGCCTGGCGCATCAGCGCGTAGAGCCGTGCGAACTCCGGCTCGGGGAAGACGTAGAGGCAGCGCTCCTGCCCGCGGGTGATCACGAGGCCACCTGCCAGGGCCTCACGGAACTTGGCCGGCAGGAAGATCCGGCCCTTGTCGTCCATCCGCGGCTGGTGGGTGCCCAAGAAGGCCGGTCCGCCATGGCCGCCGGGGCCGCCGGCGGCGGTGTCCGCCGCGACCGCGTGCTCGCCGTCCTGCGCCACATCGACCCACCTCCCCAGGCTGCTGAGCGTCGTGCTCCCCCACTGCGCGCCACTGTACTCCACTTAGCCCCACCGTCAACCAGATCTCACACGTTCGGCCCAACGGTCCCCCACCCCTCCTCCGACCGGCCCCCGCCCCCCGCCGCGCTTCGGGAGGCCGGGTGCAGGCACGCCGGGCGGATTGCGGCGCAACCGTGACCGAACCGAGAGGCGCACGGCCGGTCCGGTCGCGGTTGGATGTGGCCCGTGGGACGCAGGGGGCCGCGGGACTCCGGCGACGTGGTGCTGCGCGCCGTCGCGGTCGTCGGGCTGCTCGCGGCCGCCGCGCTGACCGTCCAGGCCCGGCAGGGCCTGGACTGGGGCGAGCTCGCGGACCCGGGAGAGGTGGCATGGGTCCGCGTCGTGGCCGGGACGGTCGTGCTGCTCGTGCTCGCCGGGCTGGCCCGAACCCTGCTGCGCCGGCTGCGCAAGCAGCACCGCCCGACCAGGCCGGGCGCCGATGACGACGGTCCGGAGGGCGAGCCGTTCCCCCTCCTGCTGCGGATCCTCGCGGTCGTCCTGATCGCCGCCGTCATCGCCGTGCTCTGGTACGTCGTGGACGCGGTCGCCGGGGGCGTCGGGCCGGTCGCGGTCGAGCCGGATCCGGCGGACCCGTCGACCGGCGGGGAGTCTCCGGCGCTGGACGGGGTGTCCTGGCCGACCCTGCTGGCCGTGGCGGCGGTGCTCGCCGCGGTGGCGGCCGCCGGTCGCCTCGACACCGTACGCCGGAACCGCACCGTCATGGCCCCGCCGGAGCCCGCCGAGGACGCGGAGGCCGCCGAGCTGGCCACGGCGGTGGAGGCCGCGCAGGCCGAGCTGGCCGCCCACGGCACCGATGCCCGCTCGGCGATCCTCGCCGCCTACGCCGCCATGGCCACCAGCATCGAGGCCGGCCTTGCTGCTCGAGGCGGCCACCCGGCCGGCCGGGCCCGGCCCAGCGACACCCCCACCGAGCTGCTCGACCGCGCGGTGTCCTCGGGACTCGTCGGCGGCGGCCCGGCGGCCACGCTGACCGGACTGTTCCGCGAGGCCCGGTTCAGCCGGCACCCGATGGGCGAGCCGGCACGTCGAGCCGCCGAGGCCGCGCTGGTCAGCGTCCGGGCCGAGCTGACGGGGGCACGCCGTGGCTGACCCCTTCGGACTGCGGTCCGACGACCCGGCCTACGACGAGGACGCGGAGCCCGCCGGCCGACTGAGCACCACCGCGCGCACCCTGCTCTCGCTCAGCCTGCTGCTGCTCGTGGGGGCCGTGATCGGGGCCGGCGCCGCGGGCCTGCTCGTGGCCGTCTCGGTGCTGGCCGCCGTGGCCGTACTGGTCCTGGCCCTGCGGCTGCCGGGGGGTCCCGTGCCGCGCGCGAGGCGACGACCCGGGCCGCCGGTCGACAACGAGCCGTACCGCGCCTACCGGCAGGTCGCCGAGCAGCTCTCCTGGGCGGCTGTGTCGCGCCGCCACTACGACCTGGCCACCCGGCCCCTGCTGACCCAGCTCGCCGCGGCCCGCCTCGCCGACCGGCACCGGATCGACGTGTGGGCCGACCCCGACGCCGCCCGCGCCGTCCTCGGGGAGGACGTCTGGCCGTGGGTCGATCCTCACCGCGAGCCGTCCCGCGACAGCCAGCCACCGGGCGTCGGCCGGGACACCCTGACCCTGATCGTCGAGCGCCTGGAGAAGCTGTGACGACCTCTCGAGTGGCCCGCACGGCTCTGACGACGGCCCAGACCGCGACCCTGGGCCGCCGGGTGCTCGACGAGATCGAGACCGTTGTCGTCGGCCGCCGCCGGGTGCTCGAGCTGGTGCTGCTCGGGATCCTGGGCCGCGGGCACGTGCTGCTGGAGGACGTGCCCGGACTCGGCAAGACGATGATGGCCCGCTGCTTCTCCGAGGCGCTGGGCCTGACGTTCCACCGCGTGCAGTTCACCCCCGACCTGCTCCCCGCCGACCTCACCGGCCTGTCCGTCTACGACCCGTCGACGACCAGCTTCGACTTCCGTCCCGGCCCGGTCTTCACCCAGCTGCTGCTCGCCGACGAGATCAACCGCACACCACCCAAGACGCAGGCCGCGCTGCTCGAGGCGATGGCAGAGGAGCAGGTGTCCAGTGACGGTGAGACGCGACCGCTGCCGCAGCCCTTCGTGGTGCTCGCGACCGACAATCCGATCGAGTACGAAGGGACCTACGAACTGCCGGAGGCCCAGCTCGACCGGTTCCTGCTGCGCGTCTCGCTCGGCTACCTGGGGCTCGACGACGAGCAGGAGCTGCTCCAGCGGCGCCTCCACCACGGGTGGGCGCCGCCTCGGCTGTCCCCGGTCGTCGACGCCGACACCGTCCTCGCGATGCGGGAGAGCCTCGAGCAGGTGCAGGTGGAGCCGCCGATCCTGCGCTACGTCGTGTCGCTGGTCGACGCGACGCGCAGCCACCCGCAGGTCACCGTCGGCGCGAGCCCCCGCGGTGGGCTGGCGCTCGTCGCGCTCTCGCGCGGCCAGGCGGTCCTGGACGGACGCGACTACGTCACCCCGGAGGACGTGAAGGCGGTCGCCGTCCCGGCACTGGCGCACCGGATCAGCCTGCGGCCGGAGCTGTGGGTCCGCCGGGTCACCGGCGCAGACGTCGTCACCGAGATCCTCTCGACCGTGCCGGCGCCGCGGTGACCGACCGGCCGGAGCCCGCCGAGGTGCCGCTCGTGTTCGCCGCGACGGCGCGGCTGCGCCGGCTCGCCCTGGTGGCGGCGCTCAGCGTCGTCGGTGCCGTGATCACCGCGCACGGCGAGCTGCTCGCGCTGGCGGCGATCCCCCTCGTCCTGCTGGCGGCCCACCCGCGCTCCGGGCTCCCCACCCGAGCCGGTGTCGCGGTGCGGCTGGACCCGGTGCGCTGCGTCGAGGGCGACGAGCTGGTCCTGGAGCTCGACGTGCGCGTCCCGGGCGCCGACCGGGTCGACGCGCAGCTCGTCGTCCCCGACCACACCTCGGTGACACGGGCCGGCCGGGCCGCCGCCGGGTCGGGCACCACCGCGACCTGGCTGCTGGTGCCGCAGCGCTGGGGCCGGCAGCGGATCGGCCCGCTGCGGCTGCAGGTGGTCGCGGCTGGGGGGCTCTACGCGGCACCGGTGAGCCTCGAGGTGGCGGAGGTGATCGTGTTCCCGGCCGCGGCGGCCCTGGCCCGGGCGGTGGCGCCGCGCGAGCTGGCCGCGCCCCTGGGCGAGCACCCGAGCCGGGCGGTCGGGTCCGGCGTGGAGTTCGCCGGTGTCCGGCCCTACCAGCCGGGCGACCGGCGCCGCGACGTCGACTGGCGCACGTCTGCTCGCCACGGCGGCCTGTTCGTCCGGCAGTACTCCGCCGAGCGCGCGTTCGACCTCGTGCTGGTCCTCGACACCTCGGCCGACGCCGGCGAGACCGGCGGCTCCTCCCTGGACCTGACCGTCCGGGCGGCGACCGGCCTGGCCACGACGTACCTGCGCGCCCACGACCGGGTCGGGCTGGTCACCTTCGGCGGGCCGCTGCGCTGGCTCACTCCGGCCACCGGGCCGCGTCAGCTCTACCGGGTGTCCGAGGCGGTCATGACCGTCCGCCCCGACGAGGCGGAGCGGGACGCGGGGGCGGTCCGGTTCGGCCTGGCCGACCTGCCGCGCAGCATGCTGCCGGGCCGGGCCTTCGTCTGCGTCGTGACGCCGCGGCTCGACGACCGCCCGCTCGACGCGGTCCGGCTGCTGCTCGACCGGGGTTTCGCGCCGCTCGTCGTCGACGTGCTGACCAGCGAGCCCTCGCTGCCGGTCCCGGCCTGGCCGCGCCGGCGCCGGCGAGCACCTGACGACCTCGCGCTGCGGACCTGGCGGATGCAGCGCGAGGCGCTCACCGGCGAGCTCGCGTCGCTCGGCGTCCCGGTCGTGCCGTGGGACGGCGAGGGCGACCTGACCGGTGCCCTGCTGCACGCGATGCGCTCCCTCGCCCCGGAGGTCCGCACATGACCCGGCTTGCCGGGGGCGACCGGCACGGCATCCGGGAGGTGACGGCCGTCCTCGCGTG
>DASVED010000393.1:0-3196 GCA_036380775.1 Actinomycetes bacterium | reverse complement strand
GCCATCCGCTGGTAGTCGGCGACGTTCGCCGGGTCCCGGACGTCCCAGACGTCGAGCAGGTGATGGGGCACGCCGCGCCGCTCGGCCTCCGTGAGCTTGGCGGTGCCGACGTCCATGCCCCGGTAGAGCTGCATCGAGTCGGCGTTGACCACCTCGCCGCCGAGGCGGAGCGCCAGCTCGACACCGAGGTCGCTCTTGCCAGTGGCGGTGGCGCCGACGACGGCCAGCACCGGTCGGGGCGGCTGGGCGGGCGTCACAAGTCGCAAGTGTCGCCTACGGTGGGGGGCATGGGCATGTTCGACAACATCAAGAAGAAGGCCGAGAAGGCCGTCGACCAGCACGGCGACAAGATCTCGAAGGGGATCGACAAGGCCGCGACCACCGCGAGCCGCAAGACGGGCGGCAAGCACGACGCGCACATCGCCAAGGGCTCGTCGGCGGCAAAGGACGCGCTGGACAAGCTGGACGGCAAGAACGACGACATCCCGGACGGCAGGACGCCGCCGCCCGCACCGCCGCGCTGACCTACTCCGTGCCCGCTCCTGCGCCCGCTGGCGTCCAGGTCGCGACCAGGTAGGCCACGCCGTAGGGCGCCGCCGCGTAGGTGACGGCTCCCTCCCACTCGCGCCCCGAGGCTGCGCCCGCGAGCACCTGCCACGCCGGGCGACCCGCCGCCAGCAGCTCGTCGGCGAGGTCGGCGTCGACCGCCGCGAGCGCTTCCGGGTTGCCGTCGCGCAGGGCGGCCGCCACCAGGTCGTCGAACGGCTCCGCGCGCTCGTCCAGGTAGCCGGGCTTGGGTGTGCGCCGCCCGCTGCTGTCGCCCATCACCAGCATGGCGACCCGGCCGGCCCGGCCGGCCAGCGTCTCGCCGAGAACCAGGCACCGCTGTGGCTCCGCGTCCGGCGCCACGCCGAACAGCAGCGGCTCCGCGGCTCCGACCGCTGCCGACCGGCCCAGCAGCCACTGCCCGATGGTCAGGGCCAACGGCAGGGTCGGCTCCCCGTCGCCGGCCGGGACGTCGACCTTCCCGCCGTACGCTCGCAGGCTCCCCCACGCGCCCGACGGGAACGGGCCCACCGCGGGGGCCGCACCGACGACCACCAGCAGGTCGTGCTCGGCCTCGAGCAGCCGCGCCACCGCCTCGTTGCAGGCGGTCCGCAGGCCGTCGAGCTCGCCCGTCGCGCCGGCCGCCAGGCCCGGCACGAGCAGCGGCGGGTGCGGGCAGACGGCGGCAGCGACGAGCACCAGGTCACGCTAGCGAGCCCCGACCGGCCCGCCCGGCGGTAGCCTGCCGCGGTCGGCCAAGGGGGTGGGGCGGGTGCCCGAGCTCGTCGTCGGCCGCGAGGCCGAGCTGGCGGCGCTGAGCAGCCTGCTCGGGGCCACCGGCCTGCGGGTCGCGGTGCTGACCGGCGACCCCGGCTGCGGCAAGTCGACGCTGGTCGAGGCGGTCGTGCAGCGCGCCCGGTCGGTCGACCACCTCGTGCTGCGGGCTCAGCCTCGCGAGTTCGAGCGCGACCTCGCGTTCAGCGCCCTGGCTGACCTTCTCGAGCCGGTGCAGGACCTGCAGGCCGTCCCGCTGCCCGCCCCCCAGCGGACCGCGCTGCGGGCGGCCCTGCTGCTCGACGACGGGGACGGCCCGGCCGACCCCCGCGCGGTCGCCGCGGGCCTGCGGACGGTGATCGCGCACCTGGCCGAGAGGTGTCCCGTCCTGGTGGCGGTCGACGACACCCAGTGGCTGGACACCGCGACCAGCCAGGTGCTCCGGCACGCCGTCCGGCGACTGGTCGACGTCCCGGTGGCTCTCCTCGTGGCGACCCGACCGGTGCCCGCGACAGCCGACTGGCCGACGGGCGACGATGGCGGCCGCGTCGACCTGGCGCTGTCCGGGCTCACCGAGGCCGCCTTGTTCCACCTGATCCGTGACCGGCTCAGGCAACGCCTCGGGCGGGACACGTTGCGACGCGTCGCGCGAGCGTCGGGGGGCAACCCGCTCTATGCCCTCGAGCTCGCCAGGAGCCTGGCGCACCCGGACCGGACCGTCGGGCGACCCGACGCCGACGACCCGTTCACGGCCTCGCTCGACACGCTGGTCGGCGCAACAGTGCACGCTCTGCCCGTCTCGACACGACGGGTGCTGCTCGCCGCCGCCCTGGTGGGCGATCCGACGCCGGACAGGCTGGGGGCCGCCTGCGACCTCGGCGAGCGGCCTCTGCACCACTCACTGGACGAGGCCGCCCGTGCAGAGGTGGCCCGCGTCGACGGCGGCCGGGTCCGCTTCCGGCACCCTCTCCTGGCGGCTGCCGTCGTCGCCGCTGCCGGCCCGGAGGACCGCCGGGCGATGCACGCGGCCCTCGCAGAGCACGAGACCGACGTCGAGGCCCGGGCCCGCCACCTCGCCCATGCGGCCGACGGTCCGGATGCGGCTCTCGCCCAGCAGCTGGCCGGCGCAGCCGACCACGCCCGACAGCGGGGAGGCCTCGACGCCGCCCGTGAGCTGCTCGCCATGGCTGTATCCAGCATCCCTGGTGACGACCGGAGCGGCCATGCCTTCCGACTGAAGCTGGCCGCCTGGGCCCTGCACGACGGCGACCCCGAGACGGCCCGGCAGATCCTGGCACCCCTGGTGCGGGAGGAGAACGAGATCGGCGGGCGGGCGCACGTCCTGCTGGCCCGGATCGCGCTCTTCTCCGGCTCGTCGGCCTCCGTCGGGTTCCACGCCCGGGCCGGCCTGGCGCTCGCCGGCGGCGACGCCCTGCTGCGTGCGGACGCGATGCTGGCGCTGGCCGAGACTTTCGACGACGTCGATGCGTGCCTGCGGCACGCGGTCGTGGCACAGGAGGTGCTGGCCCAGGCCGCACCCAGCTCCGATCGGGACCGGCTGCTCGTCCTCGCGCAGCAGGCCGAGGGCTCGCTGCGCCTGCTACGCGGTGATGCGTCAGGCACCGGCCTGCTCGAGGAGGCCGCCGCTCGGGAGGGCAGCTCCGTCCCCGAGCTCGTCTCCACGAGCGCGGCGTTCGCCCTGGCCCAGGAGCTGCTGTTCGCCAACCGGCTGACCGAGGCTCGGGACGTGCCGACCCGGCTTCTCCAGCTCGCCCGCGACAGCGGGGACGAGGCGTCCGAGCCGATCATCCTGCTCAACCTCGGCCACCTCGAGGTTCGGGCCGGGCGGTTCCAGGCCAGTGAGGCATACACCCGG
>DASVED010000392.1:0-6643 GCA_036380775.1 Actinomycetes bacterium | reverse complement strand
TCGGGATGAGGAAGACCTCGTCGTCGGCCCGGTAGTACGCGATCAGGTCGTCCACCACGCCGCCACCGGCGTCGTCGCAGCACAGCGTGTACTGCGCCTGGCCCGGCCCGATCCGGCCCAGGTCGTTGGTCAGGGTGGCGTTCACGAAGTCCGCCGCCCCCGGCCCGCGGACGACCGCCTTGCCGAGGTGGCTCACGTCGAAGAGGCCCACCCCTTCGCGTACCGCGGTGTGCTCCCGGACGACGCCTCCGCCACCCGCCGACTGGTACTCGATCGGCATCGACCAGCCGCCGAAGTCGGCCATCTTCGCGCCGAGGGCCACGTGCCGGTCGTGGACGGGGGAACGGCGCAGCCCGGTGCTCTCGCCACCGCCGCCGGTCGGGTCGGTCATCCGGCGGACGCTAGCATCGCGACCCTTGCCCGGTTTCCCGCCACCAGCCACCGCGAGGACGAACACCAGTGACCACGGTCTCCCTGAGCAGCAGCAAGCCAGCAGCCCTCAAGGTCGACGCCCTCGTCGTCGGCGTCGCGAAGGGACCGGACGGCGTCGTCCTCGCGCCCGGCTCGGAGGAGATCGACAAGGCGTTCAAGGGTCGGCTCGCGGCCACCGTCGAGGCGCTCGGCGGCACCGGCGCGGCCAACGAGGTGACCAAGGTGTCGGCCCTCGGGGCGGTCACGGCACCCGTGGTGGTGGCCGTCGGGCTCGGTACCCCGCCGGAGCCGTCCGGCCGCGGGCGCAGGGCCACGACGACGTACGGCGAAGAGGTGCTGCGCCGGGCCACCGGTGCCGCCGCCCGCTCCCTGGCCGGCGCCCGCACCGTCGGCCTGGCCCTGCCCGACGGCGACGCGGGCACGGTCGGCGCGGTCGCGGAGGGTGCGCTGCTCGGTGCCTACACGTTCAGCCGGTACCGCACGACCTCGGCCGCCCAGCACAAGGCCCCGGTCGAGCGGTTCACCCTGGTGACGGGCTCGCCGCGCGACCGCGCCACCAAGGCAGCCGTGGACCACGCGCACACCGTCATCGGAGCGGTCAACCTCTGCCGCGACTGGGTCAACACGGCGCCCGGCGACCTGCCGCCCGCCGAGTTCGCGACGCTGGCGGTCGCGGCCGCCAAGGAGGCCGGCGTCTCGGTCGAGGTGATGGACGAGAAGGCCCTCAAGAAGGGCGGGTACGGCGGGATCCTCGGCGTCGGCCTCGGCTCCTCGCGGCCGCCGCGGATGGTCCGGCTGACCTACAAGGGCGGCCGGGGCAAGCCGCACCTGGCGCTGGTCGGCAAGGGCATCACGTTCGACTCCGGCGGCCTCTCGCTCAAGCCGCCGACCGCGATGGAGTGGATGAAGTCCGACATGGGGGGTGCGGGAGCGGTCATCGCCGCCATCACCGCCATCGCCCGCCTCGGCCTGGACGTCAATGTCACTGCCTGGGCGCCGATGGCCGAGAACATGCCGTCCGGCACCGCGCAGCGACCTTCGGACGTCCTCACCATCTACGGCGGCAAGACGGTCGAGGTGCTCAACACCGATGCCGAGGGGCGCCTGATCCTGGCCGACGCGATCGTGCGCGCCAGCGAGGACAAGCCCGACGTGTTGATCGACGTCGCGACGCTGACCGGCGCGCAGCTGGTCGCGCTCGGCAGCCGCACGTCGGCGGTGATGGCCAACGACGAGAACGTCCGCGACGCCATCACCGGCGCGGCGGAGTCCACCGGCGAGCAGATGTGGCCGATGCCGCTGCCCCCGGAGCTGCGGGCATCGATGGACTCGGCCATCGCCGACATCGCGAACATGGGCGACAAGCACGGCGGGATGCTCGTCGCCGGTCTCTTCCTCAAGGACTTCGTGCCGGAGGGGCAGCGCTGGGCGCACGTCGACATCGCCGGGCCGTCCTGGAACGCGGGCGGCGAGCACGGCTACACGCCGAAGGGCGGCACCGGGCACGCGGTGCGCACCCTGGTCCGGGTCGCCGAGGACATGGCGGCCGGCGACCTCTAGGGGCGCGCGGGCCTACAGCTCGCCCTTCCCGCCGTCGGCCTTGCGGGCGTTCCAGTCCCGCATCCGCTGCGGGTAGCCCACGACGGCGGCGTCGTAGGACGGGACGCCCAGCTTGTTGGCCAGCTCGTGGGCGGCGCGCGCGTCCTGGACCCGCCGCCGGGTCCACTCGCCGGTGTTGGCCACGAACACGACGGTCGTGGTCGACACGGCGGTGGGCGGCTCGACGAACGCCTCGACGCCCGTGTGGCTGCGGGCGAAGGACGTGAGGTGGGCGACATCGCTGCTCTCGGCCCGGCGGACCTGCCCGGGACGTGCACGGCGGCGGAACAGGGGCACCGCGCGCTCCCTCCAGCTGCCGCTCGGGGTTCCGAGACTCGTCGTTTGCCAGGGCAACCGTAGGGCACGGGAGGCCTGTCCGGTCGGCAGTCCTCACCTGCGGCGTCGCGCTCACCCGCTTGCTCACGAGCGGACGAACGGTGACAGGATGAGGGCCGGAAGCCAGCCCTGCGTCCTACGAGGACCGTGAAGACCGCAAGGAGCGCGCCGTGGCGGACAGCGCCGGCAATGACACCGCAGCGTTCGACGTCGTCGTGCTGGGTGGTGGCAGCGGGGGCTATGCCTGCGCGCTGCGGGCCGCCCAGCTCGGCCTGAAGGTCGCGCTGGTCGAGAAGGGCGAGCTCGGGGGCACCTGCCTGCACCGCGGCTGCATCCCGACCAAGGCCCTGCTGCATGCCGCGGAGGTCGCCGACTCCAGTCGCGAGAGCGAGCAGTTCGGTGTCCGGACGACGTTCGAGGGCATCGACATGCCGTCCGTGAACGAGTACAAGGACGGCGTGGTGGCCCGCCTCTACAAGGGCCTGCAGGGCCTGGTCAAGAGCCGGAAGATCACGTTCATCGAGGGAATCGGCCGGCTGGTCAGCCCGACGGCCGTAGAGGTCGACGGCCAGCGGTACGAAGGCAAGCACGTCGTCCTGGCAACCGGGTCGTACGCGAAGAGCCTGCCGGGACTGGACATCGACGGCAGCCAGGTGATCACCAGCGACCAGGCGCTCAAGCTCGACCGGGTGCCCACGTCGGTGGTCGTGCTGGGAGGCGGGGTCATCGGCTGCGAGTTCGCCAGCGTCTGGAAGTCGTTCGGCGCCGAGGTCACCATCGTCGAGGCTCTGCCCCACCTGGTCCCGCTCGAGGACGAGCAGGCCTCCAAGATGCTCGAGCGCGCCTTCCGCAAGCGCAAGATCGCCTTCGAGCTCGGGGCCCGGTTCTCCGGGGTCGAGAAGACCGAGGGCGGCGTGAAGGTCTCGCTGGAGAACGGCAAGACCATCGAGGCCGAGATGCTGCTCGTGGCCGTCGGCCGCGGCCCGACCTCGCAGGAGCTGGGCTACGAGCAGGTCGGCGTCGAGATGGAGCGGGGGTTCGTCAAGGTCGACGAGCACTGCCGGACCAGCGTCGCGACCATCTCCGCTGTCGGTGATCTGATCCCGACCCTGCAGCTCGCCCACGTGGGCTTCGGCGAGGGGATCATGGTCGCCGAGCGGCTGGCCGGGCTCGAGCCCGCCCCGATCGACTACGACGGCGTGCCACGCGTCACTTACTCCGAGCCCGAGGTGGCCTCGGTCGGCATCACCGAGGCGCGCGCCAAGGAGAAGTACGGCGACGACGGCGTCGAGGTCGTGACCTACGACCTGGCCGGCAACGGCAAGAGCCAGATCCTCAAGACGGCCGGCTTCGTCAAGCTGGTCCGCCAGAAGGACGGTCCGGTCGTCGGCATCCACATGGTGGGGAGCCGGGTGGGTGAGCTGGTGGCCGAAGCCCAGCTGATCTACGGCTGGGAGGCCTACCCCGATGACGTCGCGTCACTGATCCACGCCCACCCGACCCAGACCGAGGCCGTCGGTGAAGCGCATCTCGCGCTCGCCGGCAAGCCGCTGCACGCCCACGGCTGACCCACCCGACGCGCACGCCCTGACCCGAAGGAGCCGAAGACTTCATGTCTGACACCACGTCGCACTCGGTCACGATGCCGGCTCTCGGCGAGAGCGTCTCCGAAGGAACGGTCACCCGCTGGCTCAAGCAGGAGGGCGACCAGGTCACCGCCGACGAGCCGCTGCTCGAGGTCTCCACCGACAAGGTCGACACCGAGATCCCCTCACCGGCCGCCGGCGTACTGCAGAAGATCCTGGTCGGCGAGGACGAGACCGTCGCCGTCGGCGCCGAGCTCGCCGTCATCGGGGACGGCTCGGGGGGCGGCGGCGAGCAGGCCGCACCGCAGCAGCAGGACGAGGCCGCTCCCCCAGAGCAGGAGCAGGCTCCCCAGCAGCAGGACGAGCCGCAGCAGCAGGAGCAGCAGCAGTCCGCCCCGCAGCAGCAGGAGGAGCAGCCGGCGCCGCAGGAGGAGCAGCCGCAGCAGGAGCAGGCAGCCGCGCCGGACGACGGGGGCGGCCAGGGCGGCGGGGGCGGCCAGGGCGGCGGCACCACGGTGACGATGCCGGCTCTCGGCGAGAGCGTCTCCGAGGGAACCGTCACCCGCTGGCTCAAGCAGGAGGGCGACCAGGTCACCGCCGACGAGCCGCTGCTCGAGGTCTCCACCGACAAGGTCGACACCGAGATCCCCTCACCGGCCGCCGGCGTGCTGCAGAAGATCCTGGTCGGCGAGGACGAGACCGTCGCCGTCGGTGCCGAGCTCGCCGTCATCGGAGGCGCCTCGGGTGGCGGCGGCGAGCAGTCCGCACCACAGCAGCAGGAGCAGGCCGCACCGCAGCAGCAGGACGAGCAGCCGGCGCCGCAGGAGCAGCAGCCGGCTCCGCAGGAGCAGGACCAGCCCCAGCCCGCCGCGCAGTCCGCGCCGGCGCCGCAGCCGTCGCTGATCTCGGCGCCGCCCGCCGCGCAGCAGCAGCAGGCGCCCCAGCAGCCCGCCGGGCAGCAGGCACCCCAGCAGCAGGCGTCCCAGGAGCCCGCCGCCCAGGCACCGGCACGGGAATCAGCAACGTCGGGCGGCGACGGCGCGACCTACGTCACGCCGCTGGTCCGCAAGCTGGCCACCGAGCACGGGGTGGACCTGACCGGCCTGCGCGGCACCGGGGTGGGCGGCCGGATCCGCAAGCAGGACGTCCTCGAGGCCGCCGCCGCCCAGCAGGCACAGCACACACAGCAGGCCGCGCCGGCCCAGCCCACCGCGGCAGCTGGCGGGCAACAGGCACAGCCCGCGGCCCCCTCGCCGCTGCGCGGCACGACCGAGAAGATGTCGCGGCTGCGCAAGGTCATCGCAACCCGCATGGTCGAGTCCCTGCAGGTGTCCGCCCAGCTGACCACCGTCGTCGAGGTGGACCTGACCCGGATCGCCCGGCTCCGCGCGCGGGCCAAGGACGCCTTCGAGGCGCGTGAGGGCGTCAAGCTCTCCTTCCTGCCGTTCCTCGCGAAGGCGACGGTCGAGGCGCTCAAGGCGCACCCCAGGCTGAACGCGAGCATCGACACCGAGAAGGGTGAGATCACCTACTTCGACGCCGAGCACCTGGGAGTCGCTGTCGACACCGAGCGGGGTCTGCTGGTGCCGGTGGTCAAGGACGCCGGCGACCTCAACATCGCCGGGCTCGCACGCAAGATCGCCGACCTGGCCGAGCGGACCCGCAGCAACAAGATCGGGCCGGACGAGCTGGGGGGCGGCACCTTCACGCTGACCAACACCGGCAGCCGCGGAGCCCTGTTCGACACGCCGATCATCAACCAGCCGCAGGTCGGCATCCTCGGGACGGGCGCCGTCATCAAGCGGGCCGTTGTGGTCGACGACCCCGACCTCGGCGAGACCATCGCGGTGCGCTCGATGTGCTACCTGGCGCTGTCCTACGACCACCGGCTGGTGGACGGCGCCGACGCGGCGCGCTTCCTGACCACGATCAAGGCCCGCCTCGAAGAGGGCGCGTTCGAGTCCGATCTTGGCGTCTAGGCAGTACCCCGGAGACGAAGAGGTCCCGTGAAGGTCGTCCTCACCGGCGCGTCTGGTCCACTCGGGCAAGGGCTGATCCGGTCCTTCGCCGGGGACGGTCACGAGGTCGTCCGGCTCGTCCGGCGGGTCCCGACCGCCCCCGACGAGGCCCGGTGGGACCCCCAGGGCGGCCAGGTCGACGGCGCCGCGATCGACGGCGCGGACCTTGTCGTCCACCTCGCCGGTGAGACCCCGGGGTCCCGCCTGTGGACGAAGGGCCACGCGCGAGACGTCATGGACAGCCGCGTGCTCGGCACGAGGACCATCTCGCGCGCCGTGGCCGACGCCGGAGTCCCCAGGCTGTTGAGCGCTTCGGGAACGGGCTACTACGGAAACCCGGACGACGAGGTCCTCGACGAGACCGCCCCAGCAGGGTCGGGGTTCATGGCGGAGGTCGCCCGCCGCTGGGAGGACTCGACCGGGCCGGCACGCGACAGCGGCGTACGTGTCGTGCCGATGCGAACGGGCGTGGTCGTCACCGCCCGTGGCGGAGCATTCGGCCGTCGCCTGCTTCCGATCTTCCGGTTCGGGATCGGCGGGCGGATCGGCTCCGGGCGGCAGTGGTTCAGCTGGGTGGCGCTTCGCGACTACGTCGCGGCGGTCCGCTTCCTCGCCGAGCGGGACGACATCTCCGGGCCGGTCAACGTCTGCGCCCCCGAACCGTTGACCAAT
>DASVED010000391.1:0-6260 GCA_036380775.1 Actinomycetes bacterium | reverse complement strand
GTACGTCGCGGCCAGCGACCGCGACCACGGGCTCTGGATCTTCAAGTACACCCCGTGACCTGAGGCAGGACGAGGGGCCGGCGCCGTCGGGCGCCGGCCCCTCGTGCTCGTCCGGGGCCGGTTCAGGCGGTCGCGACGCCGGCGACCTCGCCGCCGCCGTACGCCTCCAGGTAGGGGATCCACCGCGCGTCGGACCGCCCGGTGCCGAGGATCCGCCAGGCGGTGCCGGTCGGCTCCACCGGCGGGTGCAGCCGCCAGCCGAGGTCCGAGACGGTCCGGTCGGCCTTCACGTGGTTGCACCGGCGGCACGCCGACACGACGTTGCACCATTCGTGGCGCCCGCCGCGGCTGCGCGGCACGACGTGGTCGATGCTCGTCGCCGTCCCGCCGCAGTAGACGCACCGGCCGCCGTCACGCACGAAGACGGCCCGCCGGGTGAGGGGGACCGGGCCGCGGTAGGGGATCCGCACGTAGCGGATGAGTCGCACGACCGAGGGTGCGCTCACCGAGAACGACGCGCTGTGCAGCACCAGGTCCGAGCTCTCGACGGGGACCGCCTTGTGCATGAGCACGAGCAGCAAGGCACGTCGCGCCGGTACGACGCACAACGGCTCGTACGTGGCGTTGAGCACCAGAGCGTGACCCACTCCCGCCTCCCAGCGAAGGCCCGGCACGTGGCTCGTGCCGGGTCGCGTGGACCCAGTGTCGCCCAACCGACCCCCGGATCGCCAGCACTTAGGGTGTCGAGCCATGACACGTCCCGTCTACCCCCCTGCCCGCCGGATCGCTGACACCGACCAGCTGCACGGCACCTCGGTGCCCGACCCCTACCGCTGGCTCGAGGACGCGGAGTCCCCGGACACGGTCGCCTGGGCGGAGCAGCAGGACGCCCTGCTCGCCGCGGAGACCGAGCACCTGCCGGGGCGCGAGGGGCTGCGCGCCCGTATCGGCGAGCTGCTCGGCGCGGGAACGGTCGGTGCGCCCTCGTGGCGCGGGGAGCGGCAGTTCTTCATGCGCCGTACGGCGGAGCAGGAGCACCCCGTGCTTCTCACCGTCGACCCCGACGGCACCGAGCGGCTGCTCATCGACCCCATGGCGCTGGACCCGTCCGGCACGACCACGCTCGACGCCTGGCAGCCATCGAAGGAGGGTCACCTGCTGGCCTACCAGCTCTCGGAGGGCGGCACGGAGGAGTCGGTGCTGCGGGTTCTCGACGTCGCGACGGGAGAGGACGTCGACGGCCCGATCGACCGCGCGCGCTACTCCCCCGTCGCGTGGCTGCCTGGCGGACAGTCCTTCTACTACGTACGCCGGCTGGCGCCGGACCTGGTGCCCGAGGACGAGCAGCAGTACCACCGCCGGGTGTGGCTGCACCGGGTCGGCGACTCCCCCGACGACGACGCCCTGGTGTTCGGTGACGGCCAGGACAAGACCAACTACTACGGTGTCAGCGTGTCTATGGACGGCCGATGGCTGGTCGTCGGGGCATCGGCGGGCACGGCTCCGCGCAACGACCTCTGGCTCGCCGACCTCGCCACCGGCAGCCTCGCCGCTCCCGAGATGACGGTCGTGCAGCAGGGCGTCGACGCCAGCACCTCGCTGCATGTCGGCCGGGACGGACGCGCGTACGTCTTCACCGACCGGGACGCGCCGCGCGGGAGGATCGCGGTCACCACCCCCGAGGACCCGTCGTACGAGGCCTGGGTCGACCTGGTGCCCGAGGACGAGGCGGCCGTGCTGGAGGGCTACGCGATCCTGGACGGCAACGAGCTGTCGACCGGCGTGCTGCTCTGCAGCTGGACGCGCCATGCGATGGGCGAGGTCACGGTCCACGACCTCGCCACCGGCGAGGTCCGCGGGTCCGTCCCGCTCCCGGGGCTGGGCTCGGTGAGCGGGCTCAGCGAGCGGCCCGAGGGCGGGCACGAGGCGTGGTTCGGCTACACGGACCACGTGACGCCGGCGTCGGTGTTCCGCTACGACGCGGCGACCGGCGAGACGACGCTGTGGGCGACGGCCCCTGGGACCGTCGAGGTGCCCGAGGTCCACGCGCGCCAGGTCGAGTACACCTCGAAGGACGGGACGGCGGTCCGGATGGTCGTCGTGGCGCCGACCAAGGAGCCTGACCAGCCTCGACCCACCATCCTGTACGGCTACGGCGGCTTCGGCGTCCCCATGACGCCGGGCTACTCGGCCGGGGTACTCGCCTGGGTGGAGGCCGGCGGCGTCTACGTGATCGCCAACCTGCGCGGGGGGTCCGAAGAGGGCGAGGACTGGCACCGCGCCGGGATGCGCGAGCGCAAGCAGAACGTCTTCGACGACTTCCACGCTGCCGCCGAGCGGCTGGTTGCCGACGGATGGACCACCCGCGACCGGCTCGCCGTGTCCGGCGGCTCCAACGGCGGCCTGTTGGTGGGAGCTGCGCTGACCCAGCGGCCCGACCTGTTCGCCGCCGTCGTCTGCTCCGCACCTTTGCTCGACATGGTGCGCTACGAGCAGTTCGGGCTAGGGGCGACGTGGACGGACGAGTACGGCAGCGTCGCCGACGCCGACGAGCTGTCCTGGCTGCTCGGCTACTCGCCGTACCACCACGTCCGTGACGGTGTCGACTACCCCGCGACTCTCTTCACGGTGTTCGACGGCGACACCCGCGTCGACCCGCTGCATGCGCGCAAGATGTGCGCCGCCCTGCAGCACGCCACGACGGGCGATCGGCCGATCCTGCTACGCCGCGAGCGTGATGTCGGTCACGGCGGACGAGCCCTGAGCCGCACGATCGCGCTGTCGGTCGACACGTTGAGCTTCGCCGCACGGTGGACGGGGCTCAGGATGACGACCGGATCTCGCTAGCCTCGGCACGTGCCTGCCTCGATCCGCTTCACAAGCTGCATCGACGACGGCGTGACAGATGAGCTGTGCGACCGCGTCTACGACTGGTTCGGTCAGCGGTGGCTGGCCGAGTCGGCCGACTGGCTGCTCGCCAAGCCGGTGGCCATCGTCACGATCTTCGTCGTCGCCGCCCTGATCCGCTTCCTGCTGCACCGGCTGATCCGGCGGCTGGCCCATCGGGCTGCGGAGGGAACCGTCCCAGGGGTCCTCGCCAAGGGCAAGGGTCACAAGCTCCTGGAGGCCAGTCCGCTGCTGTCCGAGCGGCGCAAGCAGCGCGCCGACACGATGTCGTCCGTCCTGCGCAGCGTGACCACGGGCGTCATCCTGAGCGTCGCGTTCCTCATGGTCCTCGACGTGATCGGGCTCCCGATCGGTCCGCTGCTGGCCAGCGCCGGGATCGTCGGCGTCGCCGTCGGTTTCGGGGCGCAGACGCTGGTCAAGGACTTCCTGTCGGGCATCTTCCTGATCCTCGAGGACCAGTACGGCGTCGGCGACCTGGTCGACACCGGCATGGGCACGGTGGGCACCGTCGAGGCGGTCGGGCTGCGCGTCACCCGGCTGCGCGACGGGACCGGGGTCGTCTGGTACGTCCGTAACGGCGAGATCCTGCAGGTCGGCAACCACAGCCAGGGCTGGTCTACCGCGATCGTCGACGTCGCGGTCGCCTACACCGAGGACATCCCACGCGTGCAGCGCCTGATCGCCGACACGGCCCAGGCGCTGTACGAGGACGAGGAGTGGGCTCCGAATCTGCTCGAGGCGCCGACCGTCGCCGGCGTCGAGTCGGTCACCGGCAACTCCGTCACGATCCGGGTCATCGCCAAGTGCGCGCCCAACGAGCACTGGGGCGTCCAGCGCGAGCTCCGGGAGCGCATCAAGGAGTCGTTCGACCGCGAGGGTGTCCGCGTACCGCCGCCGGTCTACCCGCCGCCCTCGGCAGGTGCCGGCGCCCCGGCGACCTGACGAGGGGCTGTGAGTACGTCAGACGTACGTCAGGCCAGCGCTGCGTCGAGGGTGATCGTGGTGCCGGTCAGGGCGCCGCTGACCGGGCAGGCGGTCTTGGCCGTCTCGGCGAACGTCGCGAACTCATCGGCCGACAGGCCCGGGACGGATGCGCGGGTGGTGAGGTGGCTCCCGGTGATGCCCTCCCCCGGCTGGAATGTCACGTCGGCCTTCGTGTCGATGGTCTCCACCGTGTGACCGGCTTTGGTCAGCACGTTGGACAGCGACATGGAGTAGCACGTCGAGTGCGCGGCTGCGATCAGCTCCTCCGGGCTGGTGACGCCGTTCGGCTCCTCCGTGCGGGCGGGCCAGCTGACGTCGTAGGACCCGACGCCGGACGAGTCGAGGGACACCCGTCCCTTGCCCTCGAGCAGCGAGCCTTCCCAGTGCGCGTTGGCGGTGCGGGTGGCGGCCATGTCTCCTCCAGTGTGGGTGTCTCGGGGGCCTGTCTCGGATTCTGCTGCCCTGTCTCCCGCATGACACCATGGCAGACGTGAGTATTCCGGCGGACCGCGGGGACGCGGCCACGTTCTACGACGCCGTCGGCGGCGAGGAGACCTTCCGCCGGCTGGTCCACCGCTTCTACGCGGGGGTCGCCGAGGACCCCGTCCTGCGCCCGCTCTACCCGGAGCCGGACCTCTCCGGTGCGGAGGAACGGCTGCGGATGTTCCTCGTGCAGTACTGGGGCGGCCCCCGGACCTACTCCGAGCGGCGCGGACACCCCCGGCTGCGGATGCGCCATGTGCCGTTCCGCGTCGGCCGCGCGGAGCGGGACGCCTGGCTGGGGCACATGCGCGACGCCGTGGACGACCTGGGGCTGCCGCCCGACGCCGACACCCTGCTCTGGGACTACCTGGTGATGGCGGCCAACAGTCTCGTCAACAGCGACCACGACGGGCCGGACGGAGCGTCCCCGGGCGGTTTGCAAGACTCCCGGTCGTGACGGTCTCCCCCAGCAGCACCCGGCCCGGCGACGAATGGTGGCGCACCGCCGTCATCTACCAGGTCTACATCCGCAGCTTCGCCGACGGTGACGGCGACGGCATCGGCGACCTGGCCGGCATCCGCTCCCGCCTCCCGTACCTGCGCCGGCTCGGCGCGGATGCGATCTGGATCACGCCGTTCTACCCGTCGCCCATGGCCGACGGCGGGTACGACGTCGCCGACTACTGCGACATCGAGCCGTTGTTCGGCACCCTGGACGACGCCGACGCCCTGATCGGGGAGGCGCACGACCTCGGGCTGCGGGTGATCGTCGACATCGTCCCCAACCACTCCTCGGACCGGCACCCCTGGTTCCAGGCCGCGCTGGTTGCCGATCCCGGCAGCCCGGAGCGCCGGCGCTACGTCTTCCGGACGGGGCGCGGGCCGGACGGCTCGCTGCCCCCCACCGACTGGCAGTCGACGTTCGGCGGCCCGGCCTGGACGCGGGTGCCTGACGGCGAGTGGTACCTCCACCTCTTCGCCGCGGAGCAGCCGGACTTCGACTGGGAGAACCCGGAGGTCGTGGAGGAGTTCGAGCGGGTTCTCCGGTTCTGGCTCGACCGGGGCGTCGACGGCTTCCGGATCGACGTCGCCAACGCGCTGATGAAGGACCAGACCTTCCCCGACGTCGGGCCCGAGGAGGAGGCGGTGCTGGTCGCGCACGAGGGTCCTGACCACCCGTTCTGGGACCGCGACGAGGTGCACGAGGTGTACCGGGGCTGGCGTCGGGTCATCGACGACTACGCCGGCGACCGCACCTTCGTGGCCGAGGCGTGGGTGGACTCCGCTGCCCGCCTCGCCCGCTACACGCGACCCGACGAGCTGCACACGGCGTTCAACTTCAACTTCGTCCGTGCGCCCTGGGAGGCAGTGCCGCTCCGCGAGACGATCGACGAGTGCATCGCCGCGGCCGCGTCCGTCGGCGCCCCCACCACATGGGTCCTGTCCAACCACGACGTCACGCGGCACACGACCCGCTACGCCCGACTGGACTCGACCGGCGGCGGCGTCTCGGACGAGGCCCGAGTGGGCCCGGACACCCCGATCGACCCCGTTCTCGGCCTGCGCCGGGCCCGGGCTGCCACCCTGCTGATGCTGGCCCTGCCCGGCTCCGCCTACGTCTACCAGGGCGAGGAGCTCGGTCTGCCCGAGGTCGTCGACCTGCCCGAGGACGCCCTGGCCGACCCCATCTGGGAGCGCTCGGGGCACACCGTGCGGGGACGCGACGGCGCACGGGTGCCGATCCCGTGGGAGCGCGGTGGACCGTCGCTCGGCTTCGGCACCGGCGAGTCGTGGCTGCCCCAGCCCGCGACGTGGGCAGAGCTGTCCGTCGAGGCACAGGAGGGGGTCGAGGGATCCACACTCGAGACCTACCGCAGCGCGCTGCT
>DASVED010000390.1:0-4479 GCA_036380775.1 Actinomycetes bacterium | reverse complement strand
CTCGACGTTGTTCTCCCGCGCGGTGCCGTCCTGCTCGGAGAGCGGCCGCAGCGAGTAGGCGATCGGTGCCGGTGCTGCAAGGCCGTCCGCGCGGGCCAGGACGACCGTCAACCTCGCGCCCTTGAAGAGCCAGTCGTTCGCCGGGTGGAAGCTGCAGGCGAGCTGCAGGTTCGCGAAGATCGCACTGGTCTCCTGGGCCAGGCGGTCCCGCAACCGCTGGTCCTCTGCCGTCGTCGCCGCGGTCAGGACGAGCACGTCCGGCATGCCCAGGGACGCCCTCGGACCGTCCAGGCCCGGAGCTGCGCCGGTGCCGGACCGCCACACCGGCTGCCGAAGCGGCGACGGGCTGGTGCGGCGCCGGATCAGGGCGGCCGCGACGAGAAGGCCGATCACGACCACCGCGACGGCGACCAGCACGGTCCCGGTGAAGATCCCGGAGTCGGACTCCTCAGGCGGCGGCTGCGTGGAGGTGCCGGTGGGCGACGGCGTCCCGGAGACGGTGCCGCCCGGGTCGGTGCCCGTCGACGTCGGCGTCGGGGTTCCCGTCACCGTCGGTGGTGTACTCACCGGCGGGGTGCCGATCCCCCCGGGGTCCGAGCCCGATGTGCCGAGCGCGATCGCCGCCGCGATCCCGCCCACCACCACGACGGCCGCAAGCGCCGCCAGCCACGGCCGCAACGACGTCCGACCCGGGAGGGGAGGTGGTAGTGCGCGCGCCTCGGCGGGGAATGGTGGGCGGGCGGCCTCGGCTGGGGTCGGCGGGGGGACCTCGGCGGGGGACGGCGGGGGAACCTCGGCGGCGGGTGGCCGGGGCGCATCGGCGGCCGGTCGAGCCGTCGCGCCGGGCTCGATCACCCGGACCGACCGAGCGGGCCTGGCGGTGATGCGCATGGTCCCCCCTCCGTACGGACGAGCACCGACGCCGGTTCGAGGCTACTGCCGAGCCGTGGATAAGGGTCTGTCGAAATCGCCCGCCGAGGGGCAGACTGGCTCGAGAGCCCGAACGCGACGTGGGGGTGCCCATGACCGGTCCTGCGACCTCAGCGCCAGACGCCATGCCGATGCTGTCCCGCGGGAGGCATCGCAACAGCCGCAAGGGCGCCTGCTTCATGGAGATGGCGTCCGTACTGGCGGGCGAGCGCTGGAGCGACCACCCCCGGTGCACCCACCCCCTGCTCGGCGAGCTGGCCCGGCTGGTCAACGACTGCACCTCCGACGACCACCGGCACGAGCTCGCGGTCCTGATCCCCTCCGTGGTGGGCCTGACCAGCGACGACGTCCGGATGGACGCCCGGATCGCGCTCCGCGCCGCCACCACAGCGCTGCCCGTCGCCGCCGCCGAGCGGCAGAACGCGCTGGCCGTTTCCGTGCTGACCGCCGACAGCGTGCTCGCCGTGCTCGACGGCCGGCCGACCGGACGACTCGAGCAGCACAGCCGCGAAGCCCTCGACGCCGCCCCGGCGGCCGCGACCTGGGCCCGGTCCTTCGTCCGCGAGGCAGGTGTCTCGTCCAGCGGCTTCCGGCGCCACGCCGCCCCGAACTCGGTCCGGATCGCCGTCCACGGGATCGCCGAGGCCTGCATCCACGACGCGGACGGCCTGCTCCGCCAGCTGCTGGCCGACGTCATCGCGGACTGCGAGGCCCTCACCCGCCCGACGGCCGACGAGACGGCACCGGCGGAGCCCTCAGCGCTCACGGAGGCCTGACCAACTGCGCTGGGTCCTGCACGTCGACCTCGACCAGTTCATCGCCGCCGTCGAGGTCCTCCGCCGCCCCGAGCTGCGCGGCCGCCCCGTCGTGGTCGGCGGTGACGGCGACCCGACCAAGCGCGGCGTCGTGGCCACGGCGTCCTACGAGGCCCGCGCCCACGGTGTCCACTCCGGCGTCCCGCTGCGGACCGCCGTCCGCCGCATCCCGGACGCGGTCTTCCTGCCGGTCGACAAGGACGCCTACGACGCGGCGTCCGCCGAGGTCATGTCGACACTGCGCACGTTCGACGCCGTCGTCGAGGTGCTCGGCTGGGACGAGGCGTTCCTCGGCGTCGACACCGACGACCCGGAGGCGCTCGCCCGCGAGATCCAGCAGCGGGTCCGCGAGGCGACCAGCCTGGACTGCTCCGTCGGCATCGGCCAGAACACCCTGCAGGCCAAGCTGGCGACCGACTTCGGCAAGCCGGCCGGAGTCTTCCGGCTGACCCACGAGAACTGGTTCGAGGTCCTCGGCGACCGGCCGACCGATGCGCTGTGGGGCATCGGCCGTAAGACAGCCGCGAAGCTCGCCGTGGCCGGCATCGGCACCGTCAACGACCTGGCCGCCGCCGACCCGGACGCCATGGCCGCCCGGTTCGGCCCGACGACCGGCCCGTGGCTGGTCCGGCTGGCCAACGGCCGTGGCTCCTCCCGGGTCGACGGTGAGCCCTACGTCCCGCGCGGCCGCAGCCGGGAGGTGACCTTCCAGGAGAATCTTGCCGACTGGCACGACGTACGTCGTGAAGTCGCCCTCCTGGCCCACCGGGTCGCCGCCGACCTGGTCGCCGAGCACCGGCAGGCCGTCCGCGTCGTGGTGAAGGTCCGGTTCGCGCCGTTCTTCACCAGCACCCACGGCCGACCGCTCGAGCACCCCAGCGCGGAGGGCGCCGACCTCGAGCGGGCCGCCCTGGAGGCACTCGACCTGTTCACCGACCGCCGCCCGGTGCGACTGCTCGGCGTCCGCGCCGAGCTCACCCGACCCTGAGCAACCTCGCCGCTGGCGACCCGTGATCGTCCCCAGTCCCCACACTGCGCCGGTCGGCCACGCCGGTCGCCGGCGGGCCATGCGGTGGCGACTGTCGTGCGGGGTCGGAAGCGCCGCCACTGTGTGGCCGCGGGACGATCTTGGTGACCGCCGAGAGGGGCGCCACTCGCCGGCGGACGCGGACTAGGCCTCGATCGGCTCCGGGACCGGCGTCGGGGCCACGTCGAGGAGCCGTCGCAACAGGTCGTGGTCTCCCCGGACCGTGACCCGGTCAAGCCGGCGGTCCACGAACAGGTGGTAGAGACCGTCCGGGTCGCCCTCGACCACGACATCCGGCTCGTCGATCGGACCGGCCAGGGTCTCGCCGTCGACGAGGGCGGCGATCTCGTCCCCGACCCGGAACTCGAACCGGCCGGGCGGCGCGATCGGGCCGAGCACCGAGTCGATGGCGTTCTCGAGCCAACCGGGGAAGAGCTCCTCCGCGTCGCTGGGCGGCCCAAGTGACCGCGCACCCCAGACCGCCAGCTCGCGCATGGCGTCCTTCAGCTCGCGGCCGTAGTCGGTGAGCTCGTAGACGCGGGAAGCGGCAGGGGGCGGCAGCGTCCGCTTCGCCACGATCCCGCCGGCCTCGAGGTCGCGCAGCCGCGCGGCCAGGATGTTGGTGCCGATCCCGAGGGTCTCGGCGAGGTCGGTGTAGCGCTTCGGGCCGCGCATCAGCTCGCGCACGACGAGCAGGGACCACCTCTCGCCCACCAGATCGAGCGCGTGGGCGATCGGACAGTACTGGTCGTAGGCCCTCCGCATGCCCGCAGTCTAGCGCTTCCACTTGCTGTTGCGAAGATAGTGCTTGCGTATTACAAGTTGACGCTGCTAATTTGCAAGAACTACTCGAGATGAACGGAAGGGGACCCAGAGATGGTGACCTCGGAACGACGCAAGTGGTTGGCGCTGGCGCTGCTGAGCGCGGTCCAGTTCATGGTCGTCCTGGACATCGCGGTCGTGAACGTCGCGCTGCCGTCGATCCAGGTCGACCTCGGGTTCTCCCAGGAGAACCTCCAGTGGGTGATCAGCGCCTACGCGCTGGTCTTCGGCGGGCTGCTGCTGCTCGGCGGCCGGGCGGCCGACCTCCTCGGGCGGCGGCGGATCTTCCTCGCGGGCGTGGTGGTGTTCACCGCCGCGTCGCTGCTGGCCGGCCTGGCCTGGTCGGAGCAGTCGCTGATCGCGGCGCGGGCGCTGCAGGGCCTCGGGGCGGCGGTGATCTCGCCGGCCGCGCTCTCCATCCTGTCGACCACCTTCGCCGAGGGACGTGAGCGCAACATCGCGCTCGGTGTCTGGGGAGCGGTCGGCGGCTTCGGTGCCGCGGCCGGCGTGCTGCTCGGTGGGGTCCTCACCGACGCGCTCAGCTGGGAGTGGATCTTCTTCGTCAACATCCCGGTGGGGGCAGCCGCGTTCGTGCTGGCCCCCGTCCTGCTCGCCGAGAGCCGCGACGCCCTGGTGCAAAGGTTCGACGCGACGGGTGCCGTCCTCGTGACGGCCGGTCTCGCCTCTCTGGTCTACGCGATCACCCAGGCAGGGCAGGAAGGCTGGCTGGCCGGGCAGACGGTCGGCTTCGTCGCGGTGGCCCTGGCGCTGCTCGCCGGGTTCGTCGCCTGGGAGCTCCGCCAGGCCGAGCCGCTGATGCGCTTCGGCATCCTCCGGACCCGGACCGTCAGCGGAGCGAACGTGGCCGGCTTCATCCTGGGCACC
>DASVED010000389.1:0-3148 GCA_036380775.1 Actinomycetes bacterium | reverse complement strand
ACGAGCCCGCCGACCCCACGACCGGGGGCGGCGGGCTCGTCCGTCTGCGCCTCGGCCTGGCCTACGACGGGACCGACCTCTCCGGCTGGGCCCGTCAGCCGGGGAGGCGGACGGTCCAGCAGGTGGTTGCGGAGGCCCTCTCGACGGTCCTGCGTCTCGACCGGGTCCGGGTCACCTGCGCCGGTCGGACCGATGCGGGGGTCCACGCCCGCGGCCAGATGGCGCATGTCGACATCCCCTCACCGGCGTACGACGGAGACGCGAACGCACTGGGCCGCCGGCTCACCGGCGTGCTGCCCGTCGACGTAGGGGTCACCGCCGTCGACGTCGCCCCGCCCGGCTTCGACGCCCGCTTCTCCCCCCTGTGGCGGCGGTACGGCTACCGGGTGAGCGACCACCCCTTCGGGCCGGAGCCGTTGCGGCGCCGCGACGTGCTGGCCCACCGGCGGCCGCTCGACGTGGCGGGGATGGACGACGCCGCGGGCGACCTGGTCGGCCAGCACGACTTCGCAGCGTTCTGCCGTCGGCGCGAGGGTGCGACGACGGTGCGGACCCTGCTCGAGCTGTCCTGGTCACGCGACGACGACGGGCTGGTGGTCGCGCGGGTGGTCGCCGACGCCTTCTGCCACAACATGGTCCGTGCTCTCGTCGGGGCGTCGTTGGCAGTGGGTGAGGGCCGTCGGGACGTCACCTGGCCGGCGCGGGTCCTGGCCGGCCGGGAGCGGGTGCCGGATGTCCCCGTGGCGCCACCGCACGGGCTCACGCTGGAGGAGGTCCGCTACCCCCCGGACACCGAGCTGGCCGCGCGAGCGGCCGTGTCACGGCGCCGCAGGGAGGTGCCGTCGTGAGCACCGCGGCCCGGGAGGAGCTGGTGGTGCAGCTGGCGGGACAGATCCTGGCGCTGCCCGACGGCCCGCCGCGGGCCGTGGCGGTCACCGGCATGGGCTGCTCGGGCAAGACGACGTTGGCCGGCGAGCTGGCCGCGGTGGTGGACGGCGCCGGTCGGCCGGTCGTCTCCGTGGCGTACGACGACTTCCACCTGCCCCGGCGCCGCCGCCACCGACAGGGCAGGCTCTCGGCCGAGGGCTACCTGGAGGACTCGTTCGACCACGGGGCGCTGCGCCGGCTGGTGCTCGACCCCGTCTCCGCCGGCGGCCCCGCCATCACGCCCGCGTCCTACGACCTGGCGGGCGACCGGCCGGTGCAGGTGGACGCCGTCCCGGTGCCGTCGGGCTCCGTGGTGATGGTCGAGGGATCGTTCCTCCTGGTCCCCGAGCTCGCCGACCGGTGGGACCTGGCGGTGCTGCTGGTCGCCGACCCGGCGCGCGTCCTGGAGCGTGCGGCGGTCCGGGACGCCGACCTCGGGTCACCTGAGCAGGTGCGCGAGCTCTACCTGCGCCGGTACCTCGCGGCGGAGTCGCTGCACCAGGAACGTGACGACCCCTGGTCGCATGCCGACGTGGTCGTCGAGATGACGGACCCGACACAGCCGCGGATCCTCGGCTGACCTAATCAGGTCGCACGGCCGCCACAAAGCCCCCACACTCGTGTCACGTGGGACACGTCGACGTCAACGGGATCAGCTACTACCTGCCGGACGGTCGGTGCCTGCTCTCCGACGTGTCGTTCCGGGTCGCGGACGGTGCCAAGGTCGCCCTGGTCGGCGCCAACGGAGCAGGCAAGACGACGCTGCTGCGGCTCGTGGCCGGAGACATCGACCCGCACGAGGGCTCGATCGGCCGGTCCGGCGGCCTCGGGGTGATGCGCCAGTTCGTCGGTTCCGTGCGCGACGACTCGTCGGTGCGCTCCCTTCTCGTGTCGGTGGCGCCGCCCGCCGTCCGCGGTGCGGCCCATGCGCTCGAGCAGGCCGAGCTGGCGATGATGGATCGCGACGACGAGAAGACGCAGATGGTCTACGCCCATGCACTCGCGGACTGGTCCGACGCGGGAGGCTACGACGCGGAGGTGCTGTGGGACACCTGCACCGTCGCCGCCCTCGGGGTGCCGTTCGAGAAGGCCCAGTGGCGCGAGGTCCGGACCCTCTCCGGCGGCGAGCAGAAGCGACTGGTCCTGGAGGCGCTGCTGCGCGGCCCCGACCAGGTGCTCATGCTCGACGAGCCGGACAACTACCTCGACGTGCCGGGCAAGCTGTGGCTCGAACAGGCTCTGCGCGAGTCGCCGAAGACGGTGCTGTTCGTCTCTCACGACCGCGAGCTCCTGTCCCGCTCGGCCACGAGGGTGGTGACCGTCGAGCTGGGCGCGGGTGGGAACACCACGTGGACCCATGGCGGTGGCTTCTCGACGTACCACGACGCTCGCAAGGAGCGGTTCGCACGGCTCGAAGAGCTGCGCAAGAGGTGGGACGAGGAGCACGCCAAGATCAAGGCGCTCGTGCTGATGTACAAGCAGAAGGCCGCCTACAACGACGGCATGGCCTCGCGCTACCAGGCGGCGATGACGCGGTTGCGGATGTTCGAGGAGGCCGGTCCACCGCAGGCGATCCCGCTGCAGCAGGACGTCTCGATGCGGCTGCGCGGTGCGCGCACCGGCAAGCGGGCCGTCGTGTGCGAGCAGCTCGAGCTCACCGGGCTGATGAAGCCGTTCGACCTCGAGGTCTGGTACGGCGACCGAGTGGCCGTCCTCGGCTCGAACGGCTCGGGCAAGTCGCACTTCCTGCGACTGCTCGCGCGCGGTGGGTCCGACCCGGACGCCGAGCACCGCCCCGTCGAGGACCTCGTGATCCCACCGGTGGCGCACACCGGAAGGGCCCGGCTCGGCGCCCGGGTCCGGCCCGGCTGGTTCGCTCAGACCCACGAGCACCCGGAGCTCATCGGCCGCACGCTGCTCGACATCCTGTGGCGTGGCGACGAGCACCGGGAAGGGATGGGCCGGGAGCCTGCGTCCCGGGCGCTGGACCGGTACGAGCTGGCGCACGCCGCCGAGCAGCGCTTCGACTCGCTGTCCGGCGGGCAGCAGGCCCGTTTGCAGATCCTCTTGCTCGAGCTGTCCGGTGCCACGATGCTGCTGCTCGACGAACCGACGGACAACCTGGACATCATCTCGGCCGAGGCGCTGGAGGAGGGGTTGGCGGCCTTCGACGGCACGGTGGTTGCCGTGACCCACGACCGGTGGTTCGCACGCGGCTTCG
>DASVED010000388.1:0-3603 GCA_036380775.1 Actinomycetes bacterium | reverse complement strand
GAAGACTGCCGTCGTCAGGACGACGTCGTCGAGGCGGGGCCGGACCTGGATGCCGAGCCGGGTCAGGTCGCGCCAGCGGGTGCCGATGACCAGGTCGCCCTTCTTGCGCAGCCGGCGGGCGAGGCGGGAGTCGGCGGTCTTGGTGAGGAGGCCGAGTCGGGTCATCCACCAGAACAGGTCACGGCCGAGGAACCGTTGCGGGAGCATCGGCGGCCGGGTTCCGACCGCGACGGTGACCGGCCGGGTGGCGGCGAGTTCGGCGGCGATCTGCAGCCCGGAGTTGCCGGCGCCGACCACCAGGACCGTGCCGTCGGGAAGTTGGTCGGGGTTGCGGTAGTCCGCGGAGTGCACCTGGACGACGTCGGCGGCGAGGTCGGCGGCCATCCGCGGGATGACCGGGGTCTGGAACGGGCCGGTAGCGATGACGACCTGCCTGGCGGTGACCGTGCCGGTCGACGTGCTGGCGACGAACGTGCCACCGGTCTTGCTGAGCCGGGTGACGCGGGTGTTCAGGCGGACAGGCAGCTCGAACGCAGCCGCGTAGCCGCGCAGGTAGTCCGCGACCTGGTCCTTGGTCGGGTACGTGCCGGCGGGGGCGGGGAACGGCATGCCGGGCAGGCCGTCGTACTCGGCGGGCGTGAACAGCCGCAGCGAGTCCCAGCGGTTGCGCCACACGTGCCCGACCTCCGGGCCGGCGTCGAGGAGCAGGAACGACCTGACGCCCTGCTCGCGCAGGTGCCAGCCCGCGGCCAGACCGGCCTGGCCGGCGCCGATGACGAGCACCTCGACGTGCTCGGGCCGCCCGTCCTGGGCGGGCTGGGAAGAGTCTTGGGTCTGCATCGTGGCTCCGGGGTTCGGTGTAACGGGGGCTGGTCGGTGCGGGCAGGCGGCGCGGGCACCCGGAAGCCCGGGCCGGCCGCCCCTTCCGTCGCGGGTGGGCTGCTCAGGTCAGACGGCGCGGAACAGGCCGGCGGACTGCGACTCGAGCTCGTGGTTGTGCGAACGGGGCACGGTCAGCGACCGGTCGTTGCGGACCACGGTCACGAGGCGGGCGACGACGGCGATGACGATGACGATGGCGATGGCGACGATGGCGAACATGGCGGGCTCCTTCGGTCTGCGGCTGGTGAAGCGGGATAGCTCGAGACTGCGGCCGGGAGGGCAGCGTCGCCCCGGCACAACGGCCAGGTCTGACGTCTCGAGGCCCATCACCTGCTCCTGAGGCAGGTCGGGCGGTCCCCGGACTCTGCGCTGGGGCGCTGTCCGGACGCTGTCCGAGGCGGCGCGTAACGCAGGACGCAGCGACAGGCCCGGGACAGGCCACCGCCCGACGGTGAGGCCAGCCGAAAGGAGCCCGCCATGTCCACCGCAACATTCGTCTCCATCACCTGCCAGGTGTGTGGCCTTGCCAGCACCGTCCCGGTCGACGCACTGCTTGTCTCCGTCGTCGTCGACGACGGCCGCGGCACGACCGGGTTCCTCGATATCGACGCGGACGCCGAGACCGACGCCGACAGCGGTGACACGGCCGGCACTGTCGCCTGGGCCTGCGACAGCTGCGCCGACCTGAGCACTGCACGCCTTGACTGGCCGGCTCTGCTGACCCTGGTGACCGCCGGCGCCAGCCTGCTCGACGACGCCACCCCCGAAGCCCTGCCGCCGCACCCCGAGCATCCCGAACCGGGCGCACCCCTGACCCGCGACGACCTGCTCGCCCTGCACGAGCTCCTCACGTCCGACACCTGGTTCGACCAGGTCACGACCGCCGGCTACGTGAACCCGTGACCGCGCGCCCAACGGTCCCGCGACCTCAAGGCCCGCGCAGCCCGGCCGCCCGCACCCTGCTGCCCGTTCGCGCGACCGCCCGCCAGGTCACCGACAGCCAGCTACGCGCCGTCCGCAGACCGCACATCCCCGTCACTCCCACCCATAGCCCTGCTCGGTGGCGGCCTTCGCCGGGACCAACCCTGGTCATTTCGCCGGTTCGAGCCCGGCAGCCGCTGCCTAGCGTCCTTCGTGTCGGCCGCAGCACCCAGCGAGGCGGGCGGCAGCCCGGAAGGAGCCTCCGATGACCCAGGTGCAGATCCGCCGCCAGACCCGCCCGCAGCAGGCCGCCTCGATCGACCGCCGGACCCCGTCCGGCCGCGTCCTGCCCTTCTGACGGAACCACCCCGAGCCACCCCGCCCGCCACCCAGCCGCCACCCAGCAGGAGTGACCATGCCCGGCCCGACCACCACCACCGCCACCGTGACCGCCATGCCGTTGATGCTGCGGCGGCACCTGGCCGGCTGGGCCGGAGCTCTCCCCACCAGCGATGAGCTCCTGGTCGTGGCCAGCTCCCGGAACGCTCAGCCCGGCTGGGACGGTCGCCCGCAGCTGCTGACCGGCATCGCGGACCCGGCAGGCCGGGCCGTCGTCGCGGTCCCGCCCGCAGCGGCTGCCGAGCTTCTCGCCCGCCACCAGCCAGCCCGCGGGGCGCGCAGCCTCGCGCTGCTGCCCGGCATTCTCGGGAGGGCCGGCCACACCGTCGAGCGGGTCGCGTTCCGCTGGACCGTGGCACCGGCCGACCTGCCGGAGGCAGGCGTGTGGGTGGACACCGCCTCGCCACGGCTGCCCGGCTGGCTGCGCCCGTTCGGCGGGCAAGCCCTGGTCGCGTTCGACGAGCAAGGCGACTACCTGGCCGGCGTCGGCATCAAGCGCCACGACGAGCAGGGGCACGAGATCTCGGTCGGGACCGAGCCGCAGGCACGCGGCCGGGGCCTCGCTCGGCACCTGGTCGCGCAGGCCGCCCGGCACATCCTCGACCAGGACCGCATCCCGACCTACCTGCACACGTCCGACAACCTCGCCTCGTCCCGGGTCGCGGCCGCCGCCGGGTTCCCCGACCACGGCTGGTCCGCGCTGATGCTCAGCGACGAGCCCGCCACCCTCGCAGCGGCTTCGTCTCCCGTTTCTGCCGACGTGCCCGCCTGAGCAGCGCACGACCCCCACGGCTTCGCCCATGGCAGCTGGCCCCTCCCGGGCTGGTACCTCGGTCGGGCGGTCAGCTGGCGGTCGGCTCGACGGAGCTTCCACCGGGCCTCGGCCCTGGGGACGTTCACGTCGTCTCCCACCAAGGCTCCACGTCGGACCGGGTTGACCGCCTTCCCCGAACCCACCTCCGGAGGTTCCGATGCCCACCACCACCCGTCCCGCCACAACCCATGCCAGCGTCACCCGCCACATCGACGCGCCCATCTACACGGTGTTCTCCCTGCTCGCCGACGTTCACCAGTGGCCGCTCTGGGGCGGGTTCACCGACACCACCACCCCGCACCTCGACCGGCCCGGCATCTCACACCCCATCCGGCTCGGCCGGCACCAGCTGCGCGTCGACGTCACCTCCCCAGACGCCCCGTACTGGATCCACGTCCGGCTGACCGAGGGCCCGGCCGGCTCGCTGCACACCGCCGAGGTCACCCTGTCCCCGACCGACGACGGCGGCACCGAGCTGCTCTGGCGGGCGACCCTGCCGACCGGGCTGCCGGGCATCGGTCGACTCCGCCGAGCGGCGCTCGTGACCACGGTGACCGAGCTCGCCGCACACCTGGCGTCGGCCGCCG
>DASVED010000387.1:0-11953 GCA_036380775.1 Actinomycetes bacterium | reverse complement strand
GGGGTTCCGGCCGAACCCCGGGGTGGGGCTGGCCGCACGATTGCGTGCGGCCCAGCCCCGTGGTCACGGCGCCGGCTGGTCGAGCAGCGCGGCGTCCAGGAAGCCGACCACCCGGCGCTCGTACTCCCGCGGCTGCGCCGTGATCCCCTTGATGTGCATGGCGTCGGGCATCTCCCAGATCGAGGCCGGTCCGCCGGCGAGCCGGTGGTACTCCGGGTTCATGGTCTCGGCGTTCCCGCCGTTCGGGGCCCAGATGAGCAGCAACGGCGCGGTGAGCCGGGGGAGCAGGTCGGTGAGCCTCGGCGGTGGCGCCGTGTTGGAGAAGACCGCGACCGAGGCCGTCTTGAGGGCGAGCATGGGCAGGGCCTGGGCCAGGTCGCTGGTGGGCAGCTCCTCGAGCTCCTCGGCCAGGGTCCGGGTCCCGGCTCCCTCGGAGATGACGGCGTTGAGCCGCCCGGACTCCGCGGCCGCCTGCAGCATCAGCTCGCCTCCGACGGAGAAGCCGATCCCCCCGATCCGGTCGGGGTCGACGTCCGACCGGCGCTCGAGGAAGTCGATCGCCGCGTAGATGTCCTTCTCCCCGCCCCATCCGAACAGGTTGCTGTCGCCGTCGCTGTCACCCTCGCCGCGACGGTCGAACAGCAGCACGCCGTAGCCGTGGCGGGCGAGCATCCGGGTGTGCTGCTGCGGACCGTTGCGGCCGGGGAACGCGATGACCGCGGCACCGTTGCGGGACGGGACGTACCAGCCGACCAGCCGCAGCCCGTCGCTGGTGGTGAAGGACACGTCCTCGTAGGGCACACCCAGCTCGGCCTTCGGGACGGTGGCTGTCATGGCGTGGGTGGCGAGCCAGCCCAGGCTGATCGGGAAGACGACGAAGAACGCCGTGAGCGGCGCAAGGACGGAGAGCAGCAGGCGCCGCGGGTAGCGCCAGCGCTTGCGGTCGTCGAGACGCCGGGTCCGCCAGAGCGTCACCAGACCGAGTACGACGAGCAGGAGCCCGGCCGGGATCGCCAGCAGGCCGGTGAAGTCGGCACCGGACGGTCCGGCGTTCAGGGCGTGGTAGCCGGCGCCGCTCGCGCCGGCGACCAGGCCGATCCCGCCGAGCGCGATGGCGACGAGAGCCCGTAGCCCCGGTCGGCGGCGCGGGTAGCCCCACGCGGCCAGAACCAGGAGCAGCAGCGGCAGCAGGCCGCTGACGAGGTGCCCCGCCGCGGTCGTGCCGGAGGCGGGCTGCACGAAGCTGTCGTCGACGACATGCACGGCCAGCACGGCGACGGCGAGCCGGAACAGGCCGACCTCGGTGCGCAGCGCGGCTGCGGCGGCGTGGCCTCGCCGGCTCTGGACGTCTGAGATCGCGGGGGACATGGCGGGGTCCTTCGGGTGGAGGTCCGACCAGATCCGGCCGACGCCTCGACGCTAGGGATCTGCCGCCCGGGTGCCGACCGGGCAGACCCGCGGACCATCGGGGGGTGACCGCACGCACGACGGGTGGCCCGCCCCCGAGGCGGGATCAGGCGGGGGAGCCGCCGGCCTCGAGGTAGGCCAGGACGGCCATCACACGTCGGTTGACCTCGTGCTCGTCGACCAGCCCGAGCTTCTGGAACACCGATCCGATGTGCTTCTCCACTGCCCGGTCGCTCATGAAGAGGGTCTTGGCGATCGTCGCGTTGTTGCGGCCGGTCGCCATCGCCTGGAGGACCTCACGCTCGCGGTCGGTGAGTCCCAGCAGCGGGGACTGCTTCTCGCTGGACTTGCGGGCCAGCAGGCCCTCCACGACCTTGGGGTCCAGCACCGAACCGCCACGGGCGACCTCGTGAAGCGCCCGGACCAGCTCGTCGAGGTCGGAGACGCGCTCCTTGAGCAGGTAGCCGAGCCCCTCGACGCCGTCGGCGAGCAGCTCGAAGGCGTAGTCCTCCTCGACGTACTGCGAGAGGACCACCACCCCCGTGCGCGGGTGCTCGGCGCGGATCCGCTTGGCCGCCTCGATGCCCTCGTTGGTGTGTGTGGGCGGCATCCGGATGTCGGTGAGCACCGCGTCGGGATCGTGCTCGAGCACCGACTTGACGAGGGAGTGGGGGTCCGCGGCCGTGTCCACGAGCTCGATCTCGTCGACCTCGTTCAGGAGCGCGGCCACTCCCTCCCGGACGAGGTAGTTGTCGTCCGCGAAGACGACCCGCAGAGCCATGGTGGCGACTGTAGCCCCGAGGGCTGCGGTCGAGGTGCCCTCGATCAGAACGGCAGCGGGCGGCCGCCGGGCGTCCGCAGGTCCACCGTCGGCGAGGCCGAGCGGGTCTGGCGCTTCACGATCTGCTGCTGCTTCATGGCCGGGGCTCCTCTCGGTCGTTGTCGGTGCTGTCCGTGCTTGTGGTCTCCGACGCTATGAACGGGCAGCGGTCGCGACGATCGAGGCAGCCACCAGTCCGGCGGGGGGTGGCGGCACGTCCGTGGGGGGTGGGCCGCCCCAGGGCATGCGGCCTGCCGCCCCCAGCACGGCGGGCAGTGGCCTGGGTTCCGAGGCCGGGAGTTCCTAGCGTTCCGTCGCATGAGAAACCACAGCCACGGACTCGTCGTCTCCGCCAACTTTGCGCTGGCCGCCCTCGCGCTGGCCGCTCTCGCGGCATGCGGCGGGGCCGACGCCTCGTCGTCGGAGCCGGCCGAGCGCCCGGCCCGCGACGTCCAGCCCGCGGAGCCGGCGTCACCGTCCGCCACCCCGACGCCCGCAGCAGCCGGCACCGGCGTCTACGTCGCGGTCGGCGCCAGCGAGACCGCGGGCGTCGGCGCCGGCGACCCGCAGCGAGAGGCATGGCCACGGGTGCTGCACAACAAGGCCCTGGGCGCCTCGGAGTACGTCAACCTCGGCGTCTCCGGCTCGACGGTCACCGAGGCGCTCGCGGCACAGCTGCCGCAGGCGCTCGCGGCCGAGCCGGAGGTGGCCACGGTCTGGCTCGCCGTGAACGACATCACCCACCTGGTGCCGGTCCAGGCCTACGAGCAGCAGCTGGGAACCCTCGTGCACGCACTGCGGCGCGACGGCCGGACCCAGGTGCTGGTCGGGAACGTGCCGGCGGTCCAGGACCTGCCGGCCTACCGGGCGTGCCTTCCCGGCGCCGCGGCGTCGGCAGTGGAGTGCACGCTGCCGGTCGTGCCGCCGCCGGCCCAGGTCAAGGCGACGGTCGCCGCCTTCAACGCAGCCATCGACCGCGTCGTTGCCGCCGAAGGTGCCCAGCTGGTCGACCTGTCGGCCCGCCGTGACCTCACGCGACTGACCAGCGACGACGGATTCCACCCGAGCACGCGAGGCCACCGGCTGATCGCGTCGACGTTCGCCCAGGAGCTGGAGCACTGATGTTCGTCGTCACCCTGCGCGGGATCGTCGCGCACAGGATCCGCCTGCTGCTGAGTGCGAGCGCCGTGGCGCTCGGCATCTCCTTCCTCGCCGGGACCATGGTCCTGACCGACACGATCGGGCACAGCGTCGACCAGCTCGAGGACAGCCTGGCTACCGGCTCGGACGTCTCGGTCCGCAGTGCGTCGGTGTCCGGTGGCGACGTCGCGGACCGGGCTCCGGTGCCTGCCTCCGCGCTCGCAGCGGTGCGCGACCTGCCGGGTGTCGCCTCGGCCACCGGCTCGTCCGTCGGCTTCGCCCAGCTCGTCGCCCCTGACGGGGATCTCGTGGGCACCGGTGCGCCGGTCGGGATCTCGATGCCTCCGGGCGGCCTGCTGCAGGTCCGCACCGGACACGCCCCCGCGGGCCCGGACCAGGTGGCGCTGGACGTCGACACCGCGAAGCGGTCCGGCCTGAAGGTCGGCGACACGGTGTCGCTGCTGCTCGCCGGACCCACCCGGACGGCCACGCTGGTCGGCCTGGTGTCGTACGGCGAGGTCACTGCGATCCCGGGTGCGAGCGTCGTCGCGTTCGACCCCGACGTCGCGGACCAGCTGGTCGGCACGCCGGGCCATTTCACGACCCTCGAGGTGACCGCCGAGGACGGCGTCGCACCGGACCAGCTGCGCCGGTCCGTCGCGGCGACCCTGCCGGACGGGCTGGAGGCCGTGACGGGGGAGCAGGCCGCCGACGAGAGCATCGCCGCGGTCCGCAAGGCGGTGCGCTTCATCCCGATGGCTCTGATGGCCTTCGTCGCCGTGTCGCTGTTCGTCGCTGCCTTCCTGATCGTGAACACCTTCTCGATGCTGGTCAGCCAGCGGTCCCGTGAGTTCGGGCTGCTGCGGGCGGTCGGCGCGACGTCGCGCCAGGTCTTCGCCATCGTGGTCGGCGAGGCCATCGCTGTGGGCCTGCTCGCCTCCGCCGCCGGCCTCGGTCTGGGCATCGGCGCGGCACACGCCCTGCACGCTCTCCTGCCCGCCCTGGGCATCGCCCTGCCGGACGCGGCGATCCAGGTCCGCGGAACGGTCGCGGTGGTGTCGCTCGCCACCGGCACCCTGGTCACGCTGCTCGCCGCCCTGGTGCCGGCCGCCCGTGCCGGTCGGGTCCCGCCGGTGGTCGCGATCCTCGGCCTCTCCACGGGTACCAAGGCGGGGTCGCGGCTCGTCGCGGCCCTGGGTGGGGCGCTCGCGGCGACCGGCGCCGCCCTGGTGACATCGGGGCTGACCGCGGGCGACACCTCTGGTCTGCAGCGGCTCGGCCTCGGCGCCCTGGCGGCGTTCCTCGGGCTTGGCCTGCTCGCTCGGCACCTCGTCCGGCCGATGGTGGCGGTCGTGGGCCGGCCCTGGACCCGGTTCCTCGGTGTCCCGGGCCGGCTCGGCAGCGACCACGCGACCCGCAACCCGCAGCGCACGGTCATGACGGCCGCCGCGCTCACGGTCGGCCTGGCCCTGGTGTCGCTGACCAGCGTCTTCTCGGCATCTGCCTCCGCCTCCCTCGGCCGAGCCCTTGACGAGGGCCAGCGCGCCGACTACTTGGTGAGCAGCTCGACCTTCGGCGAGTACTCCACGGAGGTGACGGCTGCGCTGGCGGCCCGTCCGGAGTTCGACGACGTCGTCGGGCTGCGCAGCGGCAGCGCCCGGGTGGCCGGCTCCTCCGCCGACCTCGTCGCTGGTGACCCGGCCACCCTCGAGCGCGTCGTCGACCTCGACGTGCAGAAGGGGTCGGTCGGCCGGCTCGGCCATGGCGGCGTGCTCGTCCACCGGGACGTGGCGGCCGAGCACCAGTGGCGGGTGGGCGACCAGGTCGCCATGACCTTCGACCGCGCCGGGGCACAGCAACCGACTGTCGTCGGCACCTTCGCCGAGAAGCGGCTGCTCGGCACCGACTACGTGATCGGGTTGGCCGACCACGAGGCCTGGTTCGGGCCCGGTCTGGACCGGCTGACCCTGGTCGGGCTGGCGGATGGGGTGGGACCGCGCGAGGCGTCGGCCGCGTTCGACGTCGCTCTCGCGGACCACCCCGAGCTCGAGGCGCGGACAGGCGAGGAGTCCAAGGCGGACCAGCAGCGTCAGCTCGACGAGGTGCTCGCCCTGGTCACCGGGATGCTCGGCCTGGCCCTGCTGATCGCGCTGCTCGGCATCGTGAACACCCTGGCGCTGGCGGTGCACGAGCGGACCTCGGAGATCGGGCTGCTGCGCGCGGTGGGGATGTCCCGACGGCAGTTGCGCCGGACGGTCCGGTACGAGGCGGTGCAGATCTCGCTGATGGGAGCGCTGGCCGGGGTGCTGCTCGGCGTGGCTGCGGCCGCCGGCCTGGTGCACGTGCTTCGTGAGCAGGGGCTGACCGACCTGAGCGTGCCACTGGTCCAGCTGCTGGGCTACCTGGCGCTGGCGGCCGCGGCCGGTGTGCTGGCGGCCGCCTGGCCTGCCCGGCGGGCTACCTCGATGGACATCCTGGGGGCCATCGCCCACGACTGAGCCATGCGGGGCCGGCCCGTCCAATGCCAGGAGGCCGACGTAGCCTCCCGGGATGCCCGTGACCTCGTCGCGCCGGCGGCCGGCCGCGCGGGCCGCCCGCCTGGCGAGGCTGGCCGGGGTGCCGGCGCTGTCCCTGGCTCTGCTCGTGGGGTGCACCGGCCAGGGCGATGCCGACCCGCCGGCATCGCGCTCCGCCGCCCCGCCCTCGTCGGGGCCGGACCAGGGTTCAGCCAGCTCAGCCACCCCCTCCGACACGACGGCGGCCGCACCGGGGGTCTACGTGGCCGTCGGCGCCAGCGAGACCGTGGGGGTGGGTGCCGACGACCCGGTCCGGCAGGCGTGGCCCCGGGTCCTGCACGACTCGGCACTGCCGGCGGCGACGTACGTCAACGTCGGCGTCTCGGGGGGCACGGTGGCCGGCGCGCTCACCAGCCAGCTGCCGGCGGCGCTCGCGGCCGAACCCGACGTGGTCACCGTCTGGCTGGCGGTGAACGACCTGGTGGCCGCCGTCCCGGTGCGGGCGTACGAGCGCCGGCTGGGCCGCCTCGTGCACCGGCTCCGCGGTGGAGGGAGCACCGAGGTGCTGGTGGGCAACGTCCCCGACCTGTGGCGGCTGCCCGCCTACCGCGCCTGCCAGCCCGGTTCCCAGGAGACCGGCGAGCCCTGCCTGCTGCCCGTCGTGCCGTCCGAGCGGGAGGTCCGTGACCAGGTGCGCCGGTTCAACGCAGCCGTACGCCGGGTGGCCGCCGCCGAGGGCGCCCGGCTGGTCGACCTGTCCCGGGTCGACGACCTGTCCGGCCTGACCTCGGCGGACGGCTTCCACCCGAGCACGGCGGGCCACCGGCGGCTGGCGGCGGCCTTCGCGGCCGAGCTGCCCCGATGAAACGGGCGGGCCACCTCCCGGCGTGCCCATTTGTCGCCTGACCAGGGGAGACCTATCCTTCCGCAGACCGTTCGCGGCGGTGATCGTCGTCGCGACCGCGCTCGACCGAAGTTGCTAGAGGACAGCGTCGCGGTCGCCACCACGATCGGGGCCGCGCCAGGCAAAGGGGCCGGAGATGGCGGACCAGGGCACGGGCACCACCGCACGCCGCGGCGGGCGGGTGCGGAACGCCGTCTCGGCCGCGCGCGCAGCAGTCCGCCGCGCATCCGCCCCGGTCGGCGCTGCCACGTCCCGGCCGGGGAAGGCCACCTCGGCGAAGGCCGCCACCAGGACGCTGATCGCACAGAAGTCCGTCGCGAAGAAGGCCGTCGCGAAGAAGGCACCCGCCAAGGCGTCGCCCGCGAGGAGGGCCCCGGCGAAGAAGGCCACCGCCAAGAAGGTGGCCTCGGCGAAGAAGGCGCCGGCGAAGAGGACCACCGCCAAGAAGGTGGCCCCGGCCAAGAAGGCACCGGTGACGAAGGCCACCGCCAAGAAGGCACCGGTGAAGAAGGCCACCGCCACGAGGGCGACGCCGGCCAAGAAGGCGCCGGTGAAGAAGGCCGTCGCGAAGAAGGCGACGCCGGCCAAGAAGGCGCCGGCCAAGAAGGCCACCGCCAAGAAGACCACCGCCACGAAGGCGACGCCGACCAAGAAGGCCACCGCCAAGAAGGCCACCGCCACGAAGGCGACGCCGACCAAGAAGGCGCCGGCCAAGAAGGCCACGGCCACGAAGGCGACGCCGACCAAGAAGGCGCCGGCCAGGACGACGACGAAGGCGGCTGCCACCAAGGCCACGGCCCAGAAGGCGCCGGCGCAGAAGGCGGGCGCGACCAAGGCCGCCGAGAAGGCACCGGCCGTCGCCCCGCCGGCGAAGTCCGCGCCGAGCAGTCCTCCCGCCCGGTCGATGGCGGCCGCCCGCAAGGCCGCGACGGAGGGCGTGCCGGTCGAGGCCGCCAAGACCCAGGTCTCGAAGCCGCCCGCCGCCCGCCGGGCGCCGGCCACGAGCTCCACGCCCACCGGCCCGCAGGCGTTGGTCGTGCGGGCCGACGAGGACCCGTGGACCAAGGCGGAGCTCAAGGAGGTCCGCACCGAGCTCGAGGACGAGGTCCGCCGGCTGCGTGACGAGCTCGACCTGGCCGAGCACGAGATCGACGACATGCTGCGCGACTCGGGGGACGGCGCAGGAGACGACGCGGCGGACGCCGGGAGCAAGACGTTCGAGCGGGAGCACGAGATGTCCCTCGCGAACAACACGCGTGACATGCTGGTGCAGGCCGAGCGGGCGCTCGGACGCATCGACAACCGCACCTACGGCGTCTGTGAGAACTGTGGCAACCCGATCGGCAAGGCCCGTCTCCAGGTGTTCCCGCGGGCGACCCTGTGCATGACATGCAAGCAACGCGAGGAGCGTCGCTGAGCGACCCGGATTCCGACGGGGCGGATGCCGACGGGGCGGGCGACACCCGGGACGACCGTCCGGCGGGGCGGTTGCTGGTGCTACTGGCCGTGGCAGCCGGCGTCCTGGCGCTCGATGCGTTGACCAAGCTGCTTGCCGTTCGCGAGCTCAGCGACCGCGAGCCGATCAGCCTGCTCGGGGGAGCGCTGACGCTGCGGCTCGTCCGCAACCCGGGTGCCGCGTTCGGGATGGCCCAGGGGCTGACCGTCGTGCTCACGGGGGTGGCGCTCGTCGTGGTCGTGGTCATCCTGCGGATGGCGCGACGGCTGCGCAGCGGCTGGTGGGCCGTGGCGCTGGGGCTGGTGCTGGGCGGCGCCCTGGGCAACCTGACGGACCGGCTGCTGCGCGCGCCGGGGCCGGGACGCGGACACGTCGTGGACTTCCTCGAGCTGCCGCGGTGGCCCGTGTTCAACCTGGCCGACTCCGCGATCGTCGTGGCCGGGGTGCTGATGGTCCTGCTCGCCGCCCGTGGAGTGCCTCATGACGGCCGCCCCGCGATGCCCATCGACGGGCCGGACGGCCGGCAAGGCGACAGCGGAACCGAGGGACCGGAGGGCTCGGGAAAGTTAAGGTGAACCAGGGGGCTGGTTCGGGCGTCTTCATCGATGTGGGGACGGTGCGCGGCAGGTATGGGGTAGTTCGTACTCTTTCGCGTCGCCGTGTGACGGATCCACCGCGACCCGTTACGCTGCGCGAGCCCCGCGGCCGGCTGCGGGCCGAACAGAGCCGAGCAGTTGACTGGACCGAGGGAGGGGGCGCATGACCTCCGTTGTACCCGAGCGCGCCGCAGCGCGCGTCAGCGTGACCGACGCGCCTCCGACGCTGTCGGTCGCCGAGCGCGCCGTCGCCGCCGACACCCGCTGGCTGCGCCGGCTGGGCCGCCGGCTGCTGCTCCTCGACGCCGTTCTGGTGACGACGGCGGTCGCGATCGCCCTCGGCTACGTGTTCGGGCCGCGCTACAAGGGAATCTCGATCACCGGCGAGTGGGCCAACCTGCGGCCGTCGTCCTACCTGGTGCTCGGACCGGCCGTTGCCCTGGCCTGGGCGCTGTTCCTCATGCTCACCCGCACCTACGACGGCCGGATCCTGGGCGTCGGTGGCGACGAGTACCGCCGGGTCGTGCGCGCCAGCGTGTACTTCTGGGGTCTCGTCGCTGTCGCCTGCTACATGACGAAGTTCCAGTTCTCCCGACTGGCGCTCGGGCTCTCGTTCGTCATCGGCACCCTGCTGCTGCTGCTGGGTCGCTGGGCGGCGCGCAAGCTGCTGCACCAGGCCCGCCGCCGGTCCAGCCGGTGGTCGCACCGCGTGCTGGTCGTGGGCGGCCGCGAAGAGGTCGAGGCCCTCGTCTCCGAGCTCGAGCGCGAGCCGTACGCCGGGCTGAAGGTCGTCGGAGCCTGCATGCCGCCCGGTGACGCGGTGGAGGGCTCCTCCGTGCCCGTCGTCGGGTCGCTCACCAGCGTTCCCGACGCTGTCGCCCGTCTCGGCGTGGACACGGTGGCCGTCACGGCGTCCCGCGGGCTGACGAGCGGGGTGCTCAAGCGGCTCGGCTGGGACCTCGAGGGCGCCGGGGTCGACCTCGTCGTGGCCCCCGCCCTGACCGACGTCGCCGGCCCTCGCGTGCACGTGCGACCGGTCTCCGGCCTTCAGCTCCTCTATGTCGAGCAGCCCGAGTTCACCGGTCCGACCCGGGTGATGAAGGAGGCGTTCGACCGCTTCTCGGCCGCGATCGCGCTGGTGACCATCAGCCCGGTGCTGCTGCTGATCGCCCTCGCGGTGCGGCTGACCAGCGCGGGTCCGGTCATCTTCCGCCAGGTGCGGGTCGGCCAGGACGGCGCGATGTTCACCGTCTACAAGTTCCGGACGATGGACGTCGACGCCGAGCGCCGGCTCGATGACCTCTGGCACCACAACGAGAGCGACGGCGTCCTCTTCAAGCTGCGCAACGACCCGCGGGTCACGACGGTCGGCCGCTTCCTGCGCCGGTTCAGCCTCGACGAGCTGCCCCAGCTGCTCAACGTGCTCAATGGCGACATGAGCCTGGTCGGTCCCCGGCCGGCCCTGCCGAGCGAGACAGAGCTCTACGGACGGGCCACCTCGCGCCGGCTGCTCGTCAAGCCGGGCATCACCGGCCTCTGGCAGGTCAGTGGGCGGTCCGACCTGTCCTGGGAGGACAGCGTCCGGCTGGACCTCTACTACGTGGAGAACTGGTCGTTCGCCGGCGACATCCAGATCCTCTGGAAGACGTTGCACGCGGTGGTCAGCCGTCGCGGCGCCTACTGACGCGCGTCCTGACCGCACGTCGGCCCGTATCCTGCGACGGTGACCGACCACCGCACCATCCCCGTCCCCGAGGGGCTGGCGGGCGAGCGGCTCGACGCGGCCCTGGCGCGGCTCTTCGGCTTCTCACGGACCAAGGCGGCCGAGCTGGTCGGCGCCGGGGACGTGCTGGTCGACGGCGAGCCGGCGGCCAAGTCCGACCGGGTGCACGCGGGTGCGTGGCTCGACGTCACCGTCCCCGCGCCACCGTCGGCGCCGCGTGTCGTCGCCGAGCCGGTCCCGGGCATGATCGTCGTCCACGACGACGACGACATCGTGGTGGTCGACAAGCCGGTCGGCGTGGCTGCCCACCCGAGCCCCGGCTGGACCGGGACGACGGTCGTCGGCGGTCTCGCGGCCGCCGGGTACCGGGTCTCGACCAGCGGGGCCGCGGAGCGTCAGGGTGTGGTGCATCGCCTCGACGTGGGCACCAGCGGCCTGATGGTGGTGGCCAAGTCCGAGCGCGCGTACACCCTGCTCAAGCGGTCCTTCAAGGACCGTACGGTGGACAAGACCTACCACGCGCTGGTCCAGGGACATCCCGACCCGTCCACGGGGACCGTCGACGCCCCCATCGACCGGCACCCGAGCCACGACTACCGCTGGGCCGTCGTCGCCGACGGCAAGCCGAGCGTCACCCACTACGCGACGCTCGAGGCGCACCGGGCGGCCAGCCTGCTGGAGATCGGTCTGGAGACCGGCCGGACCCACCAGATCAGGGTGCACATGTCGGCCCTGCGCCATCCCTGCGTCGGCGACCTCACCTACGGCGCGGACCCGACGCTGTCGGCCCGGCTCGGCCTGTCCCGCCAGTGGTTGCACGCCGTGCGCCTCGGGTTCGAGCACCCGGGCACGGGGGAGCGCCTGGAGCTGACCAGCGCCTACCCGCGGGACCTCGCCGCCGCGCTGGACCTGCTGCGAGCGGAGTCGTGACGGCGCGGACCCCGCGCACGATCCGACTCGCCGCCGACCGCCGAGACCGCGACGCGGCCTACTCGGTGCGGTTCGACGTGTTCGTCACCGAGCAGCACGTCCCGGCTGACCTCGAGCTCGACGAGCTGGACGAGACGGCCGACCACTTCGTGGCCTACGACGGCGACCAGGCTGTGGGGGCCGGGCGGCTGGTCGTCGAGCCGCCGGGCTTCGCCGGCTGCGACCCCGCCCTGGGCGAGGTCGGGCACCTCGGCCGGCTGGCGGTGCGCCCGCAGACCCGGGGGACGGCCCTGGGGGTGGGGCTGGTCGCCGCCATAGAAGAGCGGGTCCGCGAGCGCGGGCTGCGCGTCGTCGCCCTGTCCGCCCAGACCCACGCCCTGGGCTTCTACGAGCGGCTGGGCTACCGGGCGCACGGCGACGTGTTCGACGACGCCGGGCTCCCGCACCGATGGATGACCAAG
>DASVED010000386.1:0-5910 GCA_036380775.1 Actinomycetes bacterium | reverse complement strand
GCACGCGGAGGAAGTGGCTGCCCTCCTCGACGACCCGGGACTGCACGGCTTCATCGGCGGGCGTCCGGCCGGGCTGGGCGAGCTGCGCTCGCGCTACGAGCGGCAGGTCGAGGGCAGGTCGGAGGACGGGACCGAGGGCTGGTTCAACTGGGTCGCCAGCGAGCGCCTCACCGGCGCCGCAGTCGGCACGGTGCAGGCCACCCTCCGCGATCAGGACGGCCGCCGGGTGGCCGAGCTGGCCTGGGTCGTCGCAGCCCCGCACCAGCGCCAGGGCTATGCGACCGAGGCGGCGGCAGCGGTGGCCTGCTGGCTGCGCAGCCACGGGGTCGACTTCCTGGTGGCCCACGTTCACCCTTCCCACGAGGCCTCGATCGGCGTCGCCCGGCACCTCGGCATGACGGCGACCGACGTGCTCGTGGACGGCGAGGTGCGCTGGACCTCCTGAGCGGTACAGGCCCCCTCAGATCCAGGACTTCCACCACATCCGCTGCGCCCACTCGGCGTACGGGATGACCTCTGCCGAGAGCACCGGCAGCAGCCACCCGAAGTTGGCGACGACGATCAGCACGTACGAGCCGGCCGCTGCCGCGCCCCACTGCCGACGGGCCGGTGAGCTCGTCCGGTCGCCGAGAAGCAGGCCGAGGCACATCGTCACCGCGAGCACCAGGTACGGCACGAAGGCGACGGCGTAGAAGGAGTAGATGGTGCGGTCCTGGTAGAAGAACCACGGCAGGTAGCCGGCCGCGACCCCCGCCAGGATCGCGCCCGCCCGCCAGTCCCGACGACCCGCCCAGAGGTAGACCAGCACCGGGAGGGCTACCACGGCCGCCCACCAGATCGCCGGGGTGCCCAGCGCCGTCACGGCCTGCGAGCACTGCTCGACCGTGCAGCCGCTCTCGCCCATCTTCGGGCCCTCGTAGAAGTACGACACCGGGCGTGCGAGGAGCAGCCATCCCCACGGGTTCGAGCGATAGGGGTGGTAGGACTCCAGGCCGGTGTGGAACTTCCATGCCTCGTGGTGGTAGTGCCAGAGGCTCCACAACGCGTCGGGGACCAGGGCCGGTCCCGGGTTGTCCTGCGCCCAGTTCCGGAAGTAGGCGTCATCACCGCCGAGGAACCAGCCGGTCCAGGTCGCCAGGTAGACCACGAAGGCGACGACGACGATGGACACGAAGGCCGGTGCGGCGTCCCGCACCAGGGTGCCGATCCACGGCCGGCGCACCCCGGCGGTGCGTCGGGCGCCCATGTCCCAGAACACGGTCAGCAGTCCGAAGACGGCGACGAAGTAGATGCCGCTCCACTTCGTGGCGCAGGCCAGGCCGAGCGCCACGCCGGCCAGCAGCCGCCACGGGCGCATGCCGAGTGACGGGCCGAAGCGGGCGGTCTGGGCTGCCGTGAGCCGCTCGGCGAGGCGCCCTCTGGCCCAGTCACGGTCGAGCACCAGCGCGGCGAACGCCACCAGCGCCCAGAACATGACGAGCGGGTCGAGCAGCGCGGTGCGGCTGTGCACGAAGGCAAGACCGTCCAGCGTGAGCAGCAGGCCGGCGGTGCAGCCGAGCAGCGTCGAGCGGAAGAGCCGGCGACCGGTTCGCGCCACGATGAGGACCGCCAGGGTTCCCGTCAGTGCGACGATGAAGCGCCAGCCGAACGGCGTCAGGCCGAACAATTGCTCGCCGAGCGCGATCATCCACTTGCCGCCCGGCGGGTGCACGACGTAGGACGGCTCGCCGGTCCAGATGCCGTCCAGGTTGCCGGCCAGGATCTTTACGTTGGCAGGGTCGGGATCGCCGTCCTTGGCCGCCTTGATGTAGTTCTGCTCGACACCGAAGTGCAGCAGTGACCAGGCGTCCTTGGCGTAGTAGGTCTCGTCGAAGATGAACGCCTTGGGCCGACCGAGGTCCCAGAAGCGGAGCAGCCCGGCGACAGCTGTGACGAGCAGCGGGCCCACCCATCCCCAGACCCGGTCGGTCGGCATGGGCGGCACCAGGCGCTCGCGCACCCGCTCGCGGTCGATGGCCGGCATCAGCACCGCGCCAGCGTACGGGGATGATGTCCGCGTGACGGTCGGGGTTCTGGTGCTCGCGGGGACACCGATCGGCGATCCCGCCGACGCGTCCCCGCGGCTGGCCCGGGAGCTCGCGGCAGCCGACGTCGTGGCGGCGGAGGACACCCGCCGGCTGCGCCGGCTGACCAAGGACCTGGGCGTCGAGGTGACCGGCCGGGTCGTGTCGTACTACGACGCGAACGAGGCCGCCCGCACCGGGGAGCTGGTCGAGGCGCTGCTGTCCGGGCTGCGTGTCCTCGTCGTCACCGACGCCGGGATGCCATCGGTGAGCGACCCCGGCTACCGGCTGGTCGCCGCCGCCGTCGAGGCCGGCGTGCGGGTCACGGCGGTGCCCGGGCCTTCGGCGGTGCTCACCGCGCTGGCCGTGTCCGGACTGCCGGTGGACCGGTTCTGCTTCGAGGGATTCCTGCCGCGAAAGGGGGGCGAGCGGGCCCGGCGACTGGCCGAGCTGGCTGCGGAGCCGAGGACGATGGTGTTCTTCGAGGCCCCGCACCGGCTGGCGACGGCGCTCACCGCGATGGCGGACGCGTTCGGCGACGACCGGGCGGGCGCCGTGTGCCGCGAGCTGACCAAGACCTACGAAGAGGTACGCCGGGCAGGCCTGCGAGACCTCGCCGCCTGGGCCGCCGACGGGGTACGCGGCGAGGTGACGGTCGTCGTCGACGGTGCTCGGCCGGGCCCGCCGGCGTCGGCGGCCGACCTGGTCACCGAGGTCGAGACCCTGGTCGCCGGCGGCGAACGGCTCAAGGACGCGACCGCCGCGGTGGCGTTGGCCCGCGGAGCGAACCGCAGGGAGCTCTACGACGCGGTGCTGGCCGCCCGCCGCCCGACCGTCTGACCGCCCCCCGATATTGCGCCGACACACCAGTTCACCGGCGTGTCTGGTGCAGTAGCGCACAATTGATCTTCGGGGATGGTGACTAGCCTGGCGTGATGGAGTTCCGTCGCATCCCCGGCCTGCCGCCGTACGTCTTCACGATCATCGACGGCTTGAAGCAGGAGGCGCGTCGGGCCGGCCGGGACGTGGTCGACCTCGGCTTCGGCAACCCGGACCTGCCCTCTCCGGACATCGCGGTGGCGAAGCTCGCCGAGGCCGCCCGCAACAGCCGCAACCACCGCTACTCGGCCAGCAGGGGCATCCCCAAGCTGCGCCAGGCGATCGCGTCGCTCTACCAGCGGAAGTTCGGCGTCACGCTGGACCCGGACACCGAGGTGCTCTCGACGATCGGCGCCAAGGAGGGCTTCAGCCACCTGATGTGGGTGCTCCTGCAGCCTGGCGACGCCGCGCTCGTGCCGTCCCCGTCGTACCCCATCCACATCTGGGGCCCCTACTTCGCCGGGGCCGATGCCCGGCAGGTGCCCGTCGGTGTCGGCGAGGACTACGTCGCGAACGTGATGGAGGCCTGGGACCTCGGCTGGCCCAAGCCGCGGGTCGTCGTGCTGTCGTTCCCGCACAACCCGACGACCGCGACCATCGAATTGGCCGACATGCAGCGCCTCGTCGACTGGGCGCAGGAGCGTGACGTCGTGCTGGTGCACGACTTCGCCTATGCCGACGTCGCGTTCGACGGCTACACGCCGCCGTCGATCCTGCAGTGCGAGGGCGCGATGGACTGCGCCGTCGAGCTCTATTCGATGACGAAGTCGTTCTCGATGGCCGGCTGGCGGGTGGCGTTCCTGCTCGGCAACGCCGAGGTGGGGGCCGCCCTGACCAAGCTGAAGTCCTACCTCGACTACGGCACGTTCCAGCCGATCCAGATCGCCGCCACCGTGACGATGAACGAGGCCGCGGACTACCCGGCCGAGGTCAACGCGGTCTACGAGTCCCGCCGGAACGCGCTGGTGGACGGGCTGGGCCGGATCGGCTGGGCGATCGAGCGGCCGCGCGGCACGATGTTCGCCTGGGCTCCGATCCCCGAGCCCTACCGGGACATGGGCTCGATCGAGTTCGCGACGCTGATGGTGACCGAGTGCGACGTCGCAGCCTCACAGGGAGTCGGCTTCGGCCCCGCCGGTGACGGGCACGTGCGGTTCGCCCTCATCGAGAACGAGCAGCGCATCGTCCAGGCCGTCCGCCAGCTCAAGCGGGGCTTGCCCAAGCTCGGCTGAGCCGAGTCGGCAAATTCGGGTGGCGCGCCGCCCGTAGGCTGGAGGCATGGCCGAGGGCACCCAGAAGGCGTACTACGTCACCACGCCGATCTACTACGTCAACGACGCGCCCCACATCGGCCACGCCTACACGACGGTGGCCGGCGACGTGCTCACCCGGTGGCACCGGCAGCGCGGCGAGGACGTCTGGTACCTCACCGGCACCGACGAGCACGGCCAGAAGGTGATGCGCGCCGCCGAGGCCGGGGGCGTCACCCCCCAGGAGTGGACCGACCGGCTGGTCGACACCGAGTGGAAGCCGGTGCTCGAGACGATCGACGCCGCCAACGACGACTTCATCAGGACCACGGACCAGCGCCACACCGAGCGGGTGCGCGAGTTCTGGCAGACGCTCTACGACGCGGGCGAGGTCTTCGAGGGTGCGTACGAGGGTCCGTACTGCGTCGCGTGCGAGGAGTTCAAGCTCCCGGGTGAGCTGCTCGACGGGGAGGGCGGCGTCAAGCTGTGCCCTATCCACGGTCGCCCCGTCGACATGCTCTCGGAGAAGAACTACTTCTTCCGGCTGTCCGCGTACGCCGACCGACTGCTCGCCTTCTACGAGGCCAACCCGACCTTCGTGCAGCCGGAGAGCGCGCGCAACGAGGTCCTGTCCTTCGTGCGTCAAGGGCTGCAGGACCTGTCCATCACGAGGTCGACCTTCGACTGGGGCATCCCGGTGCCCTGGGACGACTCGCACGTGCTCTACGTGTGGATCGACGCCCTGCTGAACTACGCGACAGCTGCCGGCTACGGCACCGACCCCGAGCGCTTCGCGCAGCTGTGGCCCGCTGACGTGCACCTGGTCGGCAAGGACATCCTGCGCTTCCACGCCGTGATCTGGCCCGCGATGCTCATGGCCGCGGGCCTCGAGCCGCCCCGCATGGTGTTCGCGAACGGTTGGCTTCTTGTCGGCGGCGAGAAGATGAGCAAGACCAAGCTCACCGGCATCCACCCGCGCGAGATCATCGACGTGTTCGGCTCCGACGCGTTCCGCTACTACTTCCTGCGCGCCATCCCGTTCGGCCAGGACGGGTCCTTCTCGTGGGAGGACATGGCTGCGCGCTACAAGTCGGAGCTCGCCGACCAGCTCGGCAACCTCGCGTCGCGGCTCACCTCGATGGTCGGCCGCTACCGCGACGGCGCCCTGCCGGCACCCGCCCACGAGCCGGTGCTCGCCGAGGCGACGGCCAAGGCAGTGGCCACCGCGGAGGAGGCCATCGAGCGCATCGACCTGCAAGGGGCGATCCTCGCGGCGATGGACCTGGTCCGGGTCGTGAACAACTACGTCACCGAGAGCGCCCCGTGGCAGGTCGCCAAGGACGAGGCCCGCACTGCCGACCTCGACCGCATCCTCTACGCCACGGCCGAGGCGCTGCGAGTGGTCGCGGTGCTCCTGAACCCGGTGATGCCCAAGGCGTCGGCGCAGCTCTGGGCGTCGCTGGGAGGGGAGCCGGCGCTGGGTGCGATCGCCGACCAGCGGGTTCAGGACGCCGGTACGTGGGGGCAGCTGCCCAGCGGCGCCCGGGTCGTCAAGTCCGAGCCGTTGTTCCCGCGCATCGAGGAGCCCGAGAGCGCGTGACCGGCGATCGTCCGCCGGCGCCCGAGCCGCTCCGGGTGCCGGTCGCCGACAGCCACTGTCACCTGGACATGTCGGTGACGCCCGACGACGGGCTGTCCGTCGAGGATGCACTTGCGGC
>DASVED010000385.1:0-3272 GCA_036380775.1 Actinomycetes bacterium | reverse complement strand
TCACCTTCCACGTCGTCAAGACGTTCACCTGCGATGACGGCTCCGGCACGTTCACCGTCCGTCTCGACGCGGTGGTCCGGCCGTGCAATCCGACGGACGTGGGCAGCTGGGTCGTCGTGGGAGGCACCGAGCAGTACGCCGGGCTTCGCGGGGCGGGCACTCTCGTGGGCACGTACTTCCCGGGGGACGCCTGTTCCGCCGAGGGAGTCGTCGACCGGCTCTCCGGCATGATGGTCACGCGGTAGCCGCCGTCCACGGCGTCGCCGAGCTGACCGGAGCGCGCTCATGCAGTACCGCATCCTCGGCCCTCTCGAGGTGGTCGACGAGCACGGCAGGCCCGTGCCCGGGCTGGGGCCGCCCAAGCAGCGGGCCTTGCTGACGCTGCTGGTGCTGCACGCAGGGTCGGTCCTACCGACCGACCGCATCGTCGAGGCGCTCTGGTCCGGGCGCCCGCCCCGCACCGCGGCCCACTCGGTGCAGGTCTACGTCTCGGACCTGCGTCGAGGCCTGGGTGGTGGTGCCGCGGGCGGGGACGGGGACACGATCTACACCCGCGGTGCCGGCTACCTGCTGCGAGCCGGAACGGATCAGGTCGACGCCCGGCGCTTCGAACGCCTTGTCGCGGACGGTGGACGGGCCCTTCGCGCCGGCAACCCGGCGGATGCCGTCAGGGACCTCGCCGAAGGGCTGTCGCTGTGGCGAGGACCCGCCCTGGCCGACGTCGCGGGAGAGGAGTTCGCGCAGGAGCACATCCGGGAGCTGGACGGCCGACGGGTCGACGCGCTGGAGGGACTCGCCGACGCCCGGCTGGCAACGGGCGACGACGAGGACGTCCTTCCGCTGCTCGTCGACGCCATCGCCGTCGACCCCATGCGTGAGCGGCTCCGGGGTCTGCTCATGGTCGCGCTGTACCGAGCCGGCCGGCACCCGGAGGCCCTGAGGTCCTTTCAGAGGTTCGCCGACCTCCTCGCCGACGAGCTCGGGATCGATCCCTCACCTGAGCTCCGGCACCTGCAGGAACGGATCCTGCTGCACGACCCCGCGCTGTCGCCGCGTCGCCGGGAAGAACCTGACCCGGCGGCGCCGGAGGTCCGTAACCCCTACAAGGGTCTGCGGCCCTTTGCCGAGGACGACGCCGAGGACTTCTTCGGCCGGGCGAACCTGACCGAGCGTCTCCTCGACGAGCTGCGGCTGGGTGCTCACCTGCTCACCTTGGTTGGCCCCTCCGGGTCGGGCAAGTCCAGCGTCGTCGCGGCCGGGGTCCTGCCGCGGCTGCGCGCCGGTGCCGTCCCCGGTTCCGAGGCGTGGCAACTCGTCCCTCTGGTGCCCGACGAGGAGGCTGTCGCGGTTCTCGAGGACCTGCGGGAGGCGCAGGACGTCGCGCCCCCGACCCTGGTCGTCGTTGACCAGCTCGAGGAGCTGTTCGTCCACCTGGACAGCACGCTCGCTGCACGCTTCCTGCGGAAGCTCACCGCCCTGGTGACAGACCCCGGAGGCAGGGTGCGCGCGCTGACCACCCTGCGTGCGGACTTCTACGACCGCCCGCTCGAGCACCGCGGGTTCGCCGACGTGTTTCTGGCCGGGGTGGTGACGGTGCTGCCCCTGTCGGCTGCCGACCTCGAGCAGGCCGTGGTGGGTCCCGTGAGCCGCGTCGGGTCTGAGATCGAGCCGGGGCTGGTCGCCGAGCTGGTTGCCGAGGCCGTCGACCGGCCCGGGGCCCTGCCCCTGCTGCAGTACGTCCTCACCGAGGTGTTCGACCGGTGCCGAGGGTCGGTCCTGAGCTCGGCCGCGTATCACGAGATCGACGGCCTGCGCGGTGCCCTGAGGCGGCGGGCGGAAGGGCTGTTCACGTCCCTGGACGCCGACCGGCAGGAGGTGGCGATCCAAGTGTTCCTGCGGCTGGTCCGCGTCGGACCAGGGGAGAGGGACTCCCGCCGCCGGGTGCCTGTCTCGGAGCTGATCGGGACCGGCCTGGACACGGTTGCGCTCTCCGACGTGCTCGAGCAGTTCGCCCGGCACCGGTTGCTCTCGCTCGACCGGGACGCGGCCACCGCCGAACCGACCGTCGAGCTCGCGCACGAGGCGTTGCTCTGGGAGTGGCACCGCTACGCGGGCTGGGTGGAGACCCACCGTGCTGCGCTTGCGGACCGGGACGCTTTGCTGCGAGCGGTCGAGGAATGGGAGTCCTCGGGCAGGCACCCCGACTACCTTCTGCGCGGACAACGGCTGGCGAGGTTCACCGCCTGGAGCGCAGGCGCGCGACTGCGACTCAGCAGCCGCGAGCACGCGATGCTGGACGCCAGCGAGGAGCTCGACCGCGGCGAGAGCGCCCGGGCGGAGGCACAGCGCGCCAGCTCGCAGCGCCAGCGAAGGGATCGGCGTCGGCTCGTGGGCCTGTCAGTCGCCGTCGCTCTGCTGGGCACCGCAGCGGGCGCGGCCGTGGCCACTCGGGGTGACCCTGGACCGCCCCGGGTGGGGCTGCTCTTCCACGACGCGGGCACCGAGGTGGACCAGCAGCTGCGGGCCGGCTTCGACCGCGCGGTGTCCGACTTCGACCTGGCGTCGTCGGTCCGCTCCGCGAGCGTGCGCGGCGCTGCGCGCGAGCTCGATCGGTTGTTGTCCTCCGACCTCGACATCGTCCTCGTCTACACGATCCAGACCGAGGTGGACCCGATTGCCCGCCGGCACGCCGACGTCCGGTTCGTCGTCGTGGACCAGGTGAGCAGCGAGCCGAACGTGACCTCGGTGGTCTCCCAGGACGAGCAGGGCGCGTACCTCGCTGGAGCCGCTGCGGCACTGACCAGCAGGACCGGGACCGTGGGCTTCGTCGGCGGTGTCCGCGGCCGGCTGATCGGCCGCTTCGAGGCCGGATACGTCGCCGGAGCTCGTGCCATCGACCCGGGCATCGACGTCCTCGTCGACTATGTGAGCACGCCACCCGACTTCGACGGGTTCATCGACGTGGCTGGGGGCGAACGGACCGCCAGAGAGATGTACCGGGCAGGCGCCGATGTCGTGTTCGCCGCCGCCGGGCAGTCGGGGCTCGGTGTCTTCGAGGCGGCGGCAGACCTCTCCGGAGCGCGGCTCGGACATCTGTGGGCCATCGGCGTCGACACCGACCAGCACGAGACCGTCCAGTGGCTCCCGGGGATGGTGGACCCGGCTCGCTGGCAGCGCCACATCCTCACGTCCGTCGTGAAGCCGCTGGACAGCAGCGTCTACGGCGTCGTGGCCGACCATGCCCGCGGCCGGTTGCGCCCCGGAGTGCGGAA
>DASVED010000384.1:0-2588 GCA_036380775.1 Actinomycetes bacterium | reverse complement strand
ATCACCAGGCACCGTCCCGGTTGCGGCAGGCCGGTCACGGAGCGGAGCGGACCAGGGTGCACGGCCACGAACCTATCGGCCGCCAGGGCAGTGACGGCCGACCGGCGCTGGCTCAGCGCAGGATCAGGCTCATGGCCTCGGCCCGGGTGGCCGGGTCGCGAAGCTGGCCACGGACCGCGCTGGTCACCGTGCGCGACCCCGGCTTGCGGACACCGCGCATCGTCATGCACAGGTGCTCGGCGTCGATGACCACGATCACGCCGCGCGGCTCGAGCAGGCGTTTCAGGGCGTCGGCCACCTGGGTGGTCAGCCGCTCCTGCACCTGCGGTCGGCGCGCGAACACGTCGACCAGCCGGGCCAGCTTGGACAGGCCGGTGATGGTGCCGGCGGTGTTGGGGATGTACCCCACGTGTGCCTTGCCGGTGAAGGGAACCAGATGGTGCTCGCAGACCGACCAGAGCTCGAGGTCCTTGACCAGCACGAACTCGTCGTGGCCGATGTCGAAGGTGGTGGTGAGCACGTCCTCGGCCCGCTGATGCATGCCGGAGGTCAACTCGGCCCAGGCCTGAGCCACTCGCCGGGGCGTGTCGCGCAGGCCCTCGCGATCGGGGTCCTCGCCCATGGCGAGCAGCAGCTCCCGCACCGCTGCCGCCGCGCGGTCGTGGTCGAAGTCGGGCGCCCGGTAGACCTCGGGCAGGGTCACCGGGTCGATCGACGACGTCACTGAGTCAGGCCTCGCCGCGGTCGTGGTCCGGGCGCGCCGGTGGCGGGACCGCGTCGGACCCCAGGCCCTCTCCGCCGCCGGGGGTCGGCACCGAGCCCCCGCTGCCCCCGCCGCCGTGGATGTCACCGCCCTCTCCGGGAGCGAGCACGACGCCTCCTTGGTCCGCCTCGGGCCGTGCGCCGTTGGTGCCTGCCGGCGGGTTCACCGGTGGTCGGTCGGAGGGCACCCGCTGCGGGGAGCCGGTCCATGCCGGGCGCCGGTCACGGCGGCGCAGCGACGCGAACACGGCAGCCACCTCGCTCTGATCGAGCGTCTCCTTCTCGAAGAGCTGCAGGACCAGGTCGTCGAGCACGTCACGGTTGTCCACGAGGATGTCGAAGGCCTCCTGGTGGGCACCGGAGATGAGGGTCTTCACCTCGTCGTCCACCATCGCCGCGATCTCCTCGGAGTAGTTGCGGTTGTGTCCGATGTCGCGCCCGACGAAGGGCTCGGAGTTGCCCTCGCCGAACTTGATGGCCCCCAGTCGCTCGGTCATGCCGTACTGGGTCACCATGGCGCGGGCCAGTGCCGTGGCCTTCTCGATGTCGTTGGCGGCCCCGGTGGTCGGGTCGTGGAAGACCAGCTCCTCGGCGGCGCGCCCACCGAGCATGTAGGCCAGCCGGTCGAGCATCTCGCTGCGGGTGGTGGAGTACTTGTCCTCGTCGGGCAGCACCATCGTGTAGCCGAGTGCGCGCCCCCGGGGCAGGATCGTGATCTTGCGCACCGGGTCGCTGCCCGGCAGCGCAGCGGCGACCAGCGCGTGACCGCCCTCGTGATAAGCGGTGATCTTCTTCTCCTGGTCGCTCATCAGCCGGGTCCGCCGCTGCGGACCCGCGATGACGCGGTCGATCGCCTCGTCGAGCGCCTTGTCGTCGATGAGCTTGAGATCCATGCGCGCGGTCAGCAGGGCTGCCTCGTTCAGGACGTTGGCGAGGTCGGCGCCGGTGAAGCCGGGCGTACGCCGGGCCACGGCTGTGAGGTCGACGTCCTGCGACATCGGCTTGCCCCGTGAGTGCACCTCGAGGATCTTCTTGCGACCCAGGGCATCCGGCGGGTCGACGCCGATCTGCCGGTCGAAGCGCCCGGGGCGCAGCAGCGCAGGGTCGAGCACGTCGGGGCGGTTGGTGGCCGCGATCAGGATCACGCCGCCACGGACGTCGAAGCCGTCCATCTCGACCAGCAGCTGGTTGAGCGTCTGCTCCCGCTCGTCGTGCCCGCCGCCGACGCCCGCACCACGGTGTCGTCCGACGGCGTCGATCTCGTCGATGAACACGATGGCGGGCGCGTTCTCCTTCGCCTGCTCGAACAGGTCGCGAACGCGGCTGGCGCCGACACCGACGAACATCTCCACGAAGTCGGAGCCGGAGATCGAGTAGAACGGCACGCCCGCCTCACCGGCGACGGCCCGTGCCAGCAGCGTCTTGCCGGTACCCGGCTGGCCGTACAGCAGCACACCCTTGGGGATCTTGGCGCCCACCGCCTGGAACTTGGCCGGCTCCGCCAGGAACTCCTTGATCTCCTCCAGCTCCTCGACCGCCTCCTGCGCTCCGGCCACGTCGGCGAAGGTCGTCTTGGGCATGTCCTTGGTGATGAGGCGCGCCTTGGACTTGCCGAACTGCATGACCCGGCCGCCGCCGCCCTGGAACTGGTTGATGAGGAACAGGAACAGCAGCAGGATGATGATGAAGGGCAGGATCGCGCCCAGCATCGAGCCGAGCAGGCTGGGCTCACGCGGAGCCTCCACGTCGTAGGAGTCGATCTCGCCGCCGGCGACCCCGCGCTTGACCAGGTCGACGATCTGGATGCCCTGGTCGAGCTGGTACTG
>DASVED010000383.1:0-4840 GCA_036380775.1 Actinomycetes bacterium | reverse complement strand
GACGCGCACCTGAAGAACGCGCGCGAGATGTCGGCCGCGTTCCGCGAGGCCTACCCGGCCGGGCGCGCCCCGCTGCTCGTCGTCGGCGGTCCACGCTTCGACGAGCACGCCACGACCGAGCTGGGCGTCGACCGCATCTTCGGCCGCGGCACCACGCCGGGCGAGGTTGCCAGCTATCTCGTCCACGCCCTGACCGCATGAGTATCGAGGAGACCCACCCGATGACCACCACCGACGCCTCGACCCTTGTCGGGCTGACCGTGACGCACCGGCACTACGTCCCCTACTCGCACGCGCACTACGCCGGCGACCTCGTCGACGGCGCCTACGTGCTGGGGCTGTTCGGCGACGTCGCGACCGAGATGTGCATCCGCACCGACGGTGACGAGGGGTTGTTCGCGTCCTACTCGGACGTGCAGTTCCAGGCCCCTGTCCGGGCCGGTGACGTCATCGAGGTCGAGGCGCGACTGGCCCGCGTCGGGACCCGCAGCCGGGTTCTGGAGCTCACGGCGCGGGTGGCCTGCCGAGCCAGGGACGGCGCCGGTCTGGCTGCCTCCGCGGCGGCGGTCCTGGACCCGCCGCTGGTCGCTGTCACGGCCACCGGGACGGTCGTGGTTCCCGCCTCTCCGTGACGCCTGACCACGCACCGCACACCTGCGCGACACGAGCCGACGATTGCATCGGAAGTCAATGGTCCGATCGGGCGACCTGTCAGTGGCGTGTTCGGATCGACACGCCGAAAGCCTTGTAGGTCAAGGAAAAATGACCCGCTCGGGTAACCCTGCTCCCACCTGCGGGTATCCACATCAGCGCAGGTCAGACGACGGTTGACAGACCACTCCGCAGAAGGCAAAGGTTGGGCCCGTCCACCGCAGGAACCCCGTTACGGCCACCTCTCCGCGACACCACGAGCCGGCTTCGGGCGCGGGGCGGCGCAATGCGCAAGCGCCGTCCGGGTGCCAGGTCCGATCGCCGCCGTCGCAGAGACGGGAGGCGGCCTGCCGGGGGTGAGACACGGGAAGGGCCCGACCGCCCAGTAGACAACGGCGCTCGATCCGGCAGCCAGCCGGACGGGGTCGGTCCGAAGGGCGGTCCGGGCCCTGACCCGTCTCCAGAGCCGGTCTCGGCCTGCCACAGGAACGGCGAGCGACGGGCTGGCCGTTGTACCGTCGCAGCCCGGCGCGTGCGCGCCCCACGGAGGCAGCAGCCCGGCAGCGGAAGGACAGCACCGACGGTGACCAGCACGGCGACCGGCGAGCAGACGCCGCCGGGGCTCGGGCGGGGCGGGTCACCGACCTCGCCCCGCCGGTCGTGGGGGGCTGGTCGACACGGTCTCGGCCCGCGACTCGGGGTCGCCGCGGTGAGCGGAGCGCTCGTGGCGGTCGCTTTCCCCCCGTACGACATCTGGCCGCTGGCGCCGATCGGCGTGGCGTTCCTCGTCCTGGCCTGTCGCGGCGTCCGCCGTCGTGTCGGCGCCCTCCTCGGCCTGGTGCACGGCCTGGCCACTTTCCTGCCCCTGCTGTCGTGGATGACGGTCATCGGGCCGGACGCCTGGATCCTGCTGGCGCTGCTCGAGGCGGCGTTCCTGGCGCTCATGGGCGCGCTCCTGCCGCCCGTGCTGTGGCTGCCCGGCTGGCCGGCGTGGGTGGCCTGCCTGTGGGTCGCCCAGGAGGCGGCACGCGACCGGTTGCCCTTCGGCGGGTTCCCCTGGGGTCGGCTCGCGTTCGCCGAGACGGCCAGTCCTTTCACGCCGTACGCGGGGATGGCCGGTGCGCCGCTGGTGAGCTTCGTGACCGCCCTCTCCGGGACCCTGCTGGCCGCCGCGCTGCTCGCCGGCCTGCACCGCGACCGCCGGATCGCCGCGCTGCTCGCGGCCGGTGCCCTGGTCGGGCCGGCGCTGGGGCTGGTCCTGCCGTCCGGGGGAGGGGAGGGGCGTCCGGTGACGGTCGCCCTGGTCCAGGGCGGTGTGCCGGGCGTCGGGATGGACTTCCTCGGGGAGCGGGAGCAGGTCCTGCGTAACCACGTCGACGCCACCCACCGGCTGGCCGACGCGGTCCGCGCGGGCGACACGGCCGCTCCCGATCTCGTCATCTGGCCCGAGAACGCGTCCGACATCGACCCGTTCACCGACCCCTCGGCCCGGCGCCTGATCGACGCCGCGGTGCGCGACGTCGGCGTCCCGGTGCTGGTGGGCGCCGTGGTCGACGGTCCGGGGCCGGACCACGTGAGCAACACCGGGGTCGTCTGGGACCCGGAGACCGGGCCTGGGCAGCGCTATGTCAAGCGGCACCCCGTGCCGTTCGGCGAGTACATCCCGTTCCGCAGGCAGCTCAGCGGCCTGGTGCAGCGGCTCGACCAGATCCCCCGCGACTTCTTCGCCGCGGACCGCCCTGGCAACCTGACGGTCGGCCCGGCGGAGGTCGGTGACGTCATCTGCTTCGAGGTGGCCTACGACGGCCTGGTGCGGGACGTCGTGACCGGCGGCGCGGACGTGATCGTGGTGCAGACCAACAACGCGACCTACAACGGCACCGGCCAGCCGCAGCAGCAGATGGCGATGTCCCGGTTGCGAGCGGTCGAGCACGGTCGCTCCGTCCTGGTCGCGGCGACCAGCGGCATCAGCGCGGTCGTCGCCCCGGACGGCACCGTGGTCGAGCAGGCGCCTGAGCGTACGGCCCGGACCCTGGTCGCCTCCGTCGAGCTGCACGACGAGCGGACGCTGGCCACCAGGCTCGGTGGGGGGCCGGAATGGGTGCTGGCCCTCCTGGGTGCCGGGATCGCTGCCGCTGCCGCGCTCGGAGCACGCCGTGACGGCTGACCGGGTGCTGGTCGTGGTCCCGACGTACGACGAGCGGGACAACATCGAGCGGATCCTGGCCCGGCTCCGGGCCGCCGTGCCGGCCGCCCACGTGCTCGTCGTCGACGACTCGAGCCCGGACGGCACCGGCGACCTCGCCGACCGGGTGGCGGCGTCCGACGACCACGTGCACGTTCTGCACCGCCTCGGGAAGCAGGGCCTCGGCGCCGCGTACCTGGCGGGCTTCGGGTGGGGGCTGACCCGCGGCTTCGACGTGCTCGTCGAGATGGATGCCGACGGGTCGCACCAGCCCGAGCAGCTGCCCCGGCTGCTCGCCGCACTGGAGGACGCCGACCTCGTCCTGGGCTCCCGCTGGGTGCCCGGCGGATCGGTGGTCAACTGGCCGAGGTCGCGCCGGCTGCTCAGCCGCGGGGGCAACACCTACGTACGGCTGGCCCTCGGCCTGGGACTTCGCGACGCGACCGGCGGCTTCCGGGCGTTCCGCCGGGCCACGCTGGAGCGGCTGGACCTCGACGACGTGGCCAGTCAGGGGTACTGCTTCCAGGTCGACCTGGCGCGGCGTGCCGTCGCCCAGGGCTGCCGGGTCGTCGAGGTGCCGATCGAGTTCGTCGAGCGCGAGCTGGGGGTGTCCAAGATGAGCGGCGCGATCGTCCGCGAGGCACTCTGGCGGGTGACGGTGTGGGGACTGTCCAGACCGCTCGGCCGGCGGATGCGCCGCATGACACCGAGAAGGGGGTGAGCCGCGTGGGACTCGTCCTGGTCGTGCTGTTCCTGGTCGTGCCGGTCGTCGAGATCGCCGTGATCGTGCAGGTCGGCCAGCAGATCGGCGTCGTGCCGACGATCGTCCTGCTGCTGGTCGAGAGCGCGCTGGGGGCCTGGCTGGTGCGGCGGGAGGGCCGCCGGGCCTGGGACGCGCTGCGCGGGGCGGGCGCGACGGGTCGCCTGCCGAGCCGCGAGCTCGCCGACGCCGGACTCGTCCTCGTCGGGGGCACCCTGCTGCTGACACCCGGCTTCGTCACGGACGTGTTCGGGTTCTTCCTGATCCTGCCGTTCACCCGCCCGCTGGCCCGCAAGGCGCTGGCCTGGTTCGTGGCGCGGCGGGCGACCGCCGCCGTCGACCGGCGGATGGGGCCGCTCGGTCCAATGACAGGCACCGGCGCGCGCGGCGGCCGCGTGGTGCCCGGCGAGGTGGTCGGCGACAAGCCGCCGGACGGCCCCGAACGACCCCCGGACACACCGAGTCCGGGCCGCGCCACCGGGGGGTAGTCGCGCGACCCGGACGTCTTCCGGTGCGGCCTCGGGGGCCTGAGCGGCGGGTGAGCCGGGTCAGGCGCTCTTGCGCTGGCTGCGGCCGGTGCTGGCCTTCGCGGTCGGGGCGGCCCGGAGCAACTCCAGCCGCTCCGCGAGCAGGACCTCCAGGTCCTTCACGCTACGCCGCTCGAGCAGCATGTCCCAGTGGGTACGGGCCGGCTTTCCGCTCTTCGGCTCGGGCCGGGTGCCGTCCATCCGCAGCGCCTCGGCACCGCAGACGGTGCACTCCCAGATCTCGGGCACGTCGGCCTCGAGCGAGAACGGGATGGTGAAGCGGTGGTTCCGCGGGCAGTCGTAGGTAACGCTCTGCCGAGGTGCCATCTCGACCCCGAGGTCGGTCTCGTAGCTCTGGGCACCAAGCCGCGAGCCGCGCAGTGCTCGCTCCGCCATGTCGTCTCCTCCTGGGGTGATCTCCGTCACGGGCGGGCTGGAGACCCGCCGGCCCCCGTCGTTCGGCTCTGGTGCAGGTCTTGCTGCACCAGCCGTCCACGGGGGGTGAAGTTCGTACACCGGTTCGAACGACCGGCGCTCCCTGAGGATTCCCGACGGAGCGGTCCGCAACCTGATTCGGCCAGTCTGTGACCTGGCTGTGAGGTTGCGCGGCGGGCGGCGGGCACCGCGGGGCGGGCGCCGCTGCAGGGGGTCAGGCCAGACCGAACCCGCGGGCCCGGAAGACGTCCCGGAGCGTCTCGAGCCGGTCGGTCATGATCC
>DASVED010000382.1:0-5346 GCA_036380775.1 Actinomycetes bacterium | reverse complement strand
CGGTCGCCGGGACGTGCGCTCCCGCCGGCAGCTCCACTGGTGTCCCGGCCGGGGTGGCGTAGGCCGCTGGCAGCGCCAGCAGGCGGAGGAAGTCCGGGGTCTGCTGGGTCAGGTGGAAGGTCACGGTGCGCGCCCGGTCGTCCACCACGATCCCGGCCGAGAGGTCGCAGGGTGGCGCCTTCGGACGGCAGTGGGCGGCACCCTTGATCACCTGGTAGAAGCGGAAGATCCCGTCCTTGTTGCCGAACGTGCGCTCGATCCCGCGCCGGATGTCGCCCGGCCGCACCGGGTCGCCGCTGGAGTAGCGGACGCCGCGGCGGAGTCGGAAGGTGTAGGTCAGCCCGTCGTCGGTCGGCTTCGGCAGGGATGTGGCCAGGTCCGGGACGGGCAGGGAGCCACCCACTCCCCCCGTGCGGCGGAAGCCGACCAGCCCGTTGTTGGTCATCGCGAGCAGCCGCCAGAGGTAGCGGTCGTAGGCGACCGGGTCGATGCCGGCCGGGTCGAACGGTCCGAAGTCGCCACCGAGCCCTTGGGCTGCGAGCCGCAGGACCCCGCCCCGGTGTAGGGCCTCCCCGCCCTCTGCGCTGGCGAACCAGAGGCGCTCCCCGGACACCGCGAGCCCGAGTGGGGCGCCGCGGGTCGTGACGGTGTCCACCAGGGTGAAGCGCCGGGCGTCGACCCGGCTGAGCGTGCCGGCGTACTGGTTGCTGACCCAGACGGTCCGGCCCGATGCGGCCACGCCGTACGCGCCGCCGTCCGCGTCGATGGTGCGGGAGGTGACGCGGTGGTCGTCGACGTCGATCCGGTACAGCGAGCCTTCGTTGGTGTTCGCGACCCAGACCCCGCCGTCGGCCACCGCGATCCCGACGGGTCCGTCGCCGACCGTTATCGGCGGGTCAGTGCGCAGGGTCGCCGGGTCGAGGCGGGTGACGGTGCCGTCGGACTGGTTCGCGACCCACAGGGAGCGGGCCCCGTAGGCGATGCCGGTCGGGTTCGCCCCCACGCGGGGCTCGTTCACGACCTTGCTGGTCTTCGGGTCGATCTGGGTGACCGCGGCCGCGAGAGTGTTCGTCACCCACACCGACCCGGCCGCGACGACGACACCGGTGGGGCCGGGAAGGACGCGGACCACCGTGGTGGCGTTGGTCCGCGGGTCGATCCTGGACACGGTGCCGTCACCGGAGTTGGCCACCCAGACCGCCCCCGCGCCGACCGCAACGCCGGCTGGTCCGGTACCGACGGGGATGGTGAAGGCGGCATGGGTGTCGGGGTCGATCCGCGACACCGTGCCGCCGGTCGAGTTTGTGACCCAGACCGCACCGAGACCAATTGCGACACCCGTGGGGCGCTCTCCCACGTCGATGGCGCCGGTGACCGTGTCTCCGTCGAGGACCCCCACCGCGTTGTCCCCGACCGCGACCTCCGGCTCGGTCCGGGTCAGGACGTAGGCGCCGGCGAGCGCCACGGCCAGGGCGGTCGCCGAGGCGGCGAGGACGAGCAGCCGACGTCTCTGGCGGCCTGTGTAGAGCGGCACCATCGACGCCTGGCGCCGCGAGCCGACCTCCGCGCGGCCGAGGTCCTGCTCGGGAACCAGGCGGTACACCCGCCACGGGTCCGCGACCCCTTTCAGGACCTGTTGTTCCCCGCCCTCGAACCGCGATCCAGAACCGGTCATCATGTCGCGCACGCTGCCCGAGACCAGCACCTGGCCGCCCTCGGCCAGGTCGGCGATCCGCGCGCCGATGACGACACCCATCCCGCCGACCTTGCCGCCGATCAGCTCGCACTCCCCGGTGTGCACCCCGGTCCGCACGGCGAGCCCCAGGGAGCCGACTGCTTCGATGATCGACTCCGCTGCGCGCACGGCCCGCTCCGGCGACTCGAACACCGCGAAGAAGCCGTCGCCGGCCGTGTTCACCACACGGCCCCGGAAGGCCTTCAGCTCGCGCCGGACCACTGCGTCATGCCGCTCCAGGAGGTTCCGCCAGGCCCGGTCCCCCAGCTCGGCGGCGCGCTCGGTCGAGCCCACGATGTCGGTGAAGAGCACCGTGGCCAGGATCCGTCCGGTCGCCAGCCGACTGTGCGGCACGCTCGCAGTCTGCTCCCGTGGCGGGCCGCAGGTCACGGCCTTTACCGGGACCGCTACCGCCCGCGCTTCTCCCGCATCTTGACGCTGACCTCGATCGGTGTCCCGACGAAGCCGAACTCCTCGCGCAGGCGGCGCTCGACGAACCGACGGTAGCCCGCCTCCAGGAACCCCGTCGCGAACAGCACGAAGCGCGGTGGACGGGTGTCGGCCTGCGTGGCGAACAGGATCCGGGGCTGCTTCCCGCCGCGGATCGGGTGCGGGTGCGCGGCGACCAGCTCGCCCAGGAAGGCGTTCAGCCTGCCGGTCGGCACCCGCGAGTCCCACGAGTCCAGCGCCGTGTCCAGCGCCGGGACCAGCTTCTCCGCGTGGCGGCCGGTGGTGGCCGAGATGTTCACCCGGGGTGCCCAGGTCACCTGCACGAGGTCACGCTCGATCTCGCGCTCGAGGTAGAAGCGGCGCTCCTCGTCGAGGAGGTCCCACTTGTTGTACGCGATGACGAGGGCCCGGCCGGACTCCACGACCAGGGAGATGATCCGGGTGTCCTGCTCCGACAGCGGCTCGCTGGCGTCGATGAGCACGACGGCGATTTCGGCCCGGTCCAGGGCGGACTGGGTCCGCAGCGTCGCGTAGTAGTCGGTGCCGCTGGACTGGTGGGCCCGTCGACGGATGCCGGCGGTGTCGACGAAGTGCCACTCCCGCCCGCCGAGCTCGACGATCTCGTCCACCGGGTCACGGGTCGTGCCGGCGACGGCATCCACCACCACGCGCTCGGAGCCGGCGAGCCGGTTGAGCAGCGAGGACTTGCCGACGTTGGGCCGACCCAGCAGCGCGACCCGGCGCGGGCCGCCCTCCTGGTCGTACACGTCGGCCGGCGTCTCGGGAAGCGACGCAAGCACCGCGTCCAGCAGGTCACCGGAGCCGCGGCCGTGCAGTGCCGAGACCGGGAAGGGCTCACCGAGACCCAGAGACCACAGCTCGGCCGCGTCGGCCTCGGTCTTCGTGTTGTCCACCTTGTTGGCGACCAATACGACCGGCTTGCCGGCCCGACGCAGCACCCGGACCACGGCCTCGTCCGTGTCAGTGGCCCCGACGGTCGCATCGACCACGAAGAGGACCGCGTCGGCCATGGCGATCGCCACCTCAGCCTGGGCGGCGACCTGCGCCTGCAGACCCTTCGCGTCGTGCTCCCAGCCTCCGGTGTCGACCACGGTGAACCGGCGACCGTTCCACGAGGCGTCGTAGGGCACCCGGTCCCGCGTGACACCAGGGACGTCCTCCACGACCGCCTCGCGGCGGCCGAGGATCCTGTTGACGAGAGTGGACTTGCCGACATTGGGCCGGCCGACCACGGCGAGGACAGGGACGGGGCCGGTGTCGCCGAGGTCGCCGTCCATGCCCGGCTCGACGGGTGCGTCCATCACGAGCGCACCCCGGCCGCCTGGCGCACCAGAGCGAGGACGGCGTCCACGGTCTCCTCGAAGGTCATCGATGACGAGTCCACGACGGTCACGCCGTCGGCCGCCTCCGTGAACGTCGCGACCGTCGAGTCCTGGGCGTCGCGGCGGACGACGTGGTCGCGGGTCGCCGCGATCGCAGTTTCGTCGTCCGAGCCGTGCACCTCGAGCGCTCGCCTGGCCAGCCGGGCGGTCTCGTCGGCGGTCAGCAGCACGCGGACGGCGGCGTCCGGCGCGACCACGGTGGTGATGTCCCGGCCCTCGACGACGATGCCTCCGGCGGCGGCGATCTCCTGCTGCTGCCGGCGGACCAGCTCGGCGCGGACCGCGAGGTTGGTGGCGACTGCGCTGACCGCCGCCGAGATCCGCGGTTCCCGGATCGCAGCGGTGACGTCGTGCCCGTCGACGATCACAGTCGTCCCCGTCGGTGACTCGGGCATCTCCAGCGGCAGGGTGCGCGCCAGCTCGGCCACCTGCGGGCCGGTGGACGGGTCGGCCAGGTCGACACCGCGGCCGAGGGCCCACCAGGTCAGCGCCCGGTACATCGCGCCGGTGTCCAGGTAGCGCAGTCCGAGCCGCTGGGCCACCGCCTTGGAGACGCTGGACTTCCCGGAACCGGACGGGCCGTCGACCGCGACGACGAGGCGCCCCTCGGCGCGGTCGTCACGGCTGGTCGTGGGCATGCGGGAACCTCGGCAGGGAATCGGGGGGCGTGGGGGACCCCACGAGGCTACGCCAGGTCGGGGTGCACCACCCAGCCGAGACGCGTCAGGGCGTCGGTCACCGTCGCCTGCGCGGCCGGCGTCACCGCCAGCTCGACCAGACCGACCGGCTGGCCCGGCGAGTGCTCGATGCGCAGGTCCTCGATGTTCACCCCGGACGCGCCGACGTCGTGCACCAGGCGGGCCAGCTCCCCGGGACGGTCGGAGACGACGACGGGCACGACGGCGTACGACGTGGAGCGACCGCCGTGCTTCCCGGGGAGCCGGGCCCGGCCGGCGTTGCCGCGCAGCAGCACCTCGCGCAGGGCGGTCCGGGCCCACTCGGGGTCTTCGACCACCTCGTGCAGGGCATGGACGACGGCGTCGACGTCCTGGCGCAGCTCGGCGAGCAGGCGCGCCACCGGCTCCGCGTTGGCGGTCAGGACGTCCACCCACAGGTCCGGGTCCGATGCCGCCACCCGGGTGACGTCCCGCAGGCCCTGCCCAGTCAGCGACAGGGCGCTCCCCGAGTCCTCGGCCAGCCGGGCGGCGACCAGCGACGCGGCGACCTGCGGGAGGTGAGACACCAGAGCCACCGCCGCGTCGTGCGCCGCAGCGTCCATCTCGACGACAACTCCCCCGCAGGCCTCGACCAGCTGCCGTGCGCGGTCCACCGAGCGCGGGTCGGCGTCCCCGGGTGTCACGACCCACGGCCGGCCTTCGAAGAGATCGGCTCGGGCGGCGCCGGGGCCCGAGCGCTCGCGGCCGGCCATCGGGTGGGTGCCGACGAAGTGCTCAGCCGTCCCCACCACCGCGGCGACCTCGCGCAGGATGCCGGCCTTCACACCGGCCGTGTCGACAACCGTCGCGGCGCTGTTGCCGGCGAGCAGCCCGGCGACGACCTCGGCCGTCGCCGACGGCGAGACCGCGACGACGGCCAGGTCGACCTGGTGGGTCGCGGGCTCGGCAGTCCCTGCCCCCAGCTCGGTCGCCCGGCGTACGGCCACCGGATCTCGATCGGTCAGGTGCACCTCGACCCCGTGCCGGCGCAACGCCAGGGCCACCGACGTTCCGATGAGCCCGGTGCCGACGACGAGGCAGG
>DASVED010000381.1:0-3304 GCA_036380775.1 Actinomycetes bacterium | reverse complement strand
GCGGACCCGCGGGTACGCGTGCACCGACTGCCCGAGCGGCACGGTGCTGGGCCCGCCAGACAGGCCGGGCTGTCGATGAGCACCGGCGAGTACGTGTGGTTCGTCGACGCGACCGACCTGCTCCCCGACGGTGCGCTGTCGGCCGTGCTGGCAGCGCTGGAAGAGAGCAGCCCGCAGGTCCTCGTCGTCGACCACGACGTGCGCGAGGTCGACGGCCGGCACCGGGCTGTCCGGGTCGGCCTCGACGGCAGCCCGTACCTGTGGGACAAGGTCGTGGAGGCCGACCTGATGCGGTCGGAGGCCGGCGCGCTCGCCTCCGGCACGGGATGGGAGGCCCGTGTCGCCTCGCGCCTGCTCGGTGCCGGCCGAGTCGAGCGGTTGGGCGAGACCGCCTACGTGCGCCGCGCGCTCCCGGTCGCGGTACGTCGCCGGTCGGACCCGGACGCTGCCCCTGATGTCCCGCGGTCGGCTCGCACGCGGCGCCCGACAGCCCGCGGCCTCGCCCGCCGGCTGGTGCGCGAGGCCGGGGCGTGGCGGAAGCTGCCGGGCAGGGTGCGACGCTGGCCGGCCGACGCCTTCTACCGCGCCCAGCTGCGTCGGCCGCTGGAGCCCGACCTGGCCGTCTACGCGGCGTACTGGTACACGGCCTACTCCTGCAACCCCCGGGCGATCTACGAGAAGGCGCGCGAGCTCGCCCCGTGGATGCGCGGTGTCTGGGTCGTCGAGGCCGACAAGGTCGACCGGGTGCCGGCCGGTGTGGCGTACGTCGTCGCCGGCACCCGTGACTACTACCGGACGATGGCGCGGGCGACGTACCTCGTGAACAACGTGAACTTTCCCAACGACATCGTCAAGCGACCCGGCCAGGTCCACCTGCAGACCCACCACGGGACGCCGCTGAAGACGATGGGCCTCGACCTGGTCGATGCGCAGTACGGCCGTCGGCGGATGAACTTCCACCGCCTGATGAAGCGCGTCGCGCGATGGGACGTCAGCATCTCCCAGAACGCGTTCACCACCGAGCAGTGGGAGCGGGTCTACCCCGGGACGTACGAGAGCCTGGAGACCGGCTACCCGCGCAACGACGTGCTCGCCGACGCCACCCCCGACGACGTCGCCGGGGCACGCGCGGAGCTCGGCATCGAGCCGGGTCGGACCGCGGTGCTCTACACGCCGACGCACCGCGAGTACCACAAGGAGTTCGTTGCCCAGCTGGACCCGCAACAGCTCGCCGCGACGCTGGGGCCGGACTACGTCCTGCTGATGCGCACCCACTACTTCTACCGGGACGGTCAGGCCGTCGGGAGCGACGCGCGCGCGGGTGTCATCGACGTCGCGGACCACCCGCGGATCGAGGACCTCTACCTCGCGGCCGACGTGCTCGTCACGGACTACTCGTCGGTGATGTTCGACTACGCCGTCCTGGACCGGCCGATCGTGATCTACGCGCCGGACTGGGAGGAGTACCGGACGCTGCGGGGGACGTACTTCGACCTGATGGCAAGCCCGCCCGGCCTGGTGACGACCACCGAGCAGGGGCTGGCCGACGTGCTGCGGACCCGGCGGGCATGGGACGATGAGAGCGCCGCGCACCGACAGGCCTTCCGGACCACGTTCTGCTCCCTCGAGGACGGCAGGGCGTCCGAGCGGGTCGTGCGCAGGCTCTGGCCGGCACCCCCTGGAGGACAAGCATGACCAGCGACACCCCCGGCACCGACGCCGACTCTCGCAAGCGGCTCGTGATCGTCGCCGGGGTGGGGCGGAGCGGGACCAGCCTGTTCACCACGATCCTGGGCATGGCCGGGTTCCACGTCCCGCAGCCGGAGGTCCAGGCCGACTCCACCAACCCGAAGGGGTTCGGCGAGCCGCAGTGGGTGGTCGACTTCCACGGTCGCAACCTGCGCTCCCGCCGGGTGTCCGTCTGGGACTCCCGGCCGGCGGCCTGGGACGAGACGGCGCACGCGGCCGACGACCCGCCCACCGTCGCCGAGCTGCGCTCGTGGCTGGCCGTGCAGTTCGTCGGCCGGGACAGCGTCGTGGTCAAGGACCCGCGCATCGGCTGGTTCCTCCCGCTGTGGGAGAAGGCCGCCAAGGATCTCGGTGTCGACGTCTCCTTCGCGGCGCTGCTGCGCCACCCGGCGGAGGCGGTGAGCAGCGCGATCAAGTGGTACGGCGACTGGCAGTCCCCCGCGAGCCGGACCCTCTCCTGGGTCAACATCATGCTGGAGACCGAGCACGCCACCCGCGACTCGCGGCGCGTGTTCGTGCGCTACGACGACCTCCTCACCGACTGGTCCGGCGAGATGGCGCGGGTGGGCGAGGCGCTGGACATCCCGGTCCTGCGCGAGATCCCTGACGACGTACGTCGGGAGGTCGACGACTTCGTCGACCCCACGCTGCACCGCCAGAAGGTGACCTGGTCCGACATCGGCGTCCCGCACCAGGTCGAGCTGCTGACCGAGGACGTCTGGAAGCAGTTCACGGGTCTGGCCGTGTCCGGCGGCGACGCGGCCGAGAGCCACGCCGACCTCGACCGGTCGCGCGAGACCTACCACCGGTTCTACGCCGAGGCGGAGGCCATGGCGCAGTCGACCATCCACGCGCTACGGCCACGGCCCGGGCAGGCTGCGGACGGCGGCGGTGTGGCGCGTCGGGGAAGCGTCGGCCCAGGGACGTCGCGTGGTTCTGGCGCCGACGCCGTGATCCGGCTGGCCGAGCGCGTCGTCCCGCCGAAGCTGCGCCGCCGGGTGCCGCCGGTCTGGCGCTCGCGGATCATGCGCACCGCGAACAGGCTGGCCCGGGTCGTCCGCCGCTGAGCCCGGGTCAATTAGAGATCGGCGAGCAGGCTCCTCATGCGCGCGATCTCGACGCGCTGGTCGGCGTCGATGTGCTGAGCCAGCTGGAAGACCGACGGCTCCTGTCCGCCCCCTTGGGCGAGCAGGTCGCCGACCATCAGGACCGCGCCCTCGTGGTGCCGGATCATGAGCTGCAGGAACAGCCTGTCGAACGTCCGGCCGCTCGCTGACTCGAGCCGGGACAGCTCGGGCTCGGTGAGCATGCCCGGCATCAGCTCTCCATGGTCGTCCCCATGGCTGGCGTGCCCGCCATGGCTGCCAGCGGCATGGTCACCGTGGCTGTCCAGCCACGCCTCGAGCTGGCTGATCTCGGCCCGCTGGGAGATGTCCATGCGCTCGGCCAGCAGCGGCAGGTCGCTGCTGGCGGTCCGGTCCGCCACCAACGCGGTCATCACAAGCGCCTGCTCGTGGTGCGGGATCATGTTCTGCACGAACGCGACGTCGGCGTC
>DASVED010000380.1:0-11874 GCA_036380775.1 Actinomycetes bacterium | reverse complement strand
GCGTCGGTGCCGTCCTTCATCCCCTCGGTCTCCCGCTCCGGAGAGGCCACCGAACCGGCGTCGAGGTGGTCGCGGCCGATCACGACCGGCGCGGAGACGGCTCCCGACGCGACCAGGTCGTTGAAGGCCTGCCCCGCCACGTGCCGCTCGCCGTAGCCGAGCCAGCAGATCCGCGACGGCAGCCCCTGCCCCTTGACCTTCTCGGCCGCGAACCGGACCCAGCGCTGCAGCTGGTCGTCGTCGGGGAACGCCTTCAGCACCGCGTCGTCGGTCGCCGCGAGGTCGGTGGCCGAGCCGGACAGGCAGGCCCATCGGAACGGCCCCGCTCCCCGGGCGAACAGCGGCCGGATGTAGGCGAGCACGAAGCCCGGGTAAGAGAACGCGTCGGCGAAGCCCATGTCCTGCGCCTGGCCGCGCAGCCCGTTGCCGTAGTCGAAGACCACCGCACCGGCCCGCTGCAGGTCGACCATCGCCCGGCAGTGCACCGTCATGGACTCGCGGGACCGGTCGACGTACTCCGAGGGCTTGGCCGACCGCAGCTCCAACGCCTCCTCGAGCGACATGCCGTGCGGCACGTAGCCGTTGAGCGCGTCGTGGGCCGAGGTCTGGTCGGTGACGACGTCCGGCACCCAGCCGCGCCGGACGAGCTCGGGCAGCACGTCCGCGCAGTTGGCCACCACCGCCGCCGACAGGGCACGGCGCTCCCGCTTGGCGGCCTCGACCCGGGCGATGCCGTCGTCGAGGGAGTCGACGATCTCGTCCAGGTAGCCGTGCTCCAGCCGGCGCTGGGCCCGCCACGGGTCCACCTCGATGCACAGCGCCGCCCCGCCGTTGCCGGTCACGGCGAGGGGCTGCGCGCCGCCCATCCCGCCGAGGCCGCCCGTGAGGGTGACCGTCCCGGCCAGGGTGCCGCCGAAGTGCTGGTTGGCCACCTCGGTGAACGTCGCGTAGGTGCCCTGCAGGATCCCCTGGGTGCCGATGTAGATCCACGAGCCGGCCGTCATCTGGCCGTACATCATCAGACCGGCGTCCTCGAGCTCCCGGAAGTGCTCTGGCGTCGCCCAGCGAGGAACCAGCAGCGAGTTGGCGATCAGCACCCGCGGTGCGCCCTCGTGGGTGCGGACAACCCCCACCGGCTTCCCCGACTGCACGAGCAGCGTGTCGTCGGGCGCCATCGTGCGCAGCGAGTCGACGATCGCGTCGAAGGCCTCCCAGGAGCGCGCCGCCCGGCCGTTGCCGCCGTAGACGACCAGGTCGTCCGGCCGCTCGGCCACCTCCGGGTCGAGGTTGTTGTGCAGCATCCGCAGGGCGGCCTCGGCCCCCCACGACTGGCAGGTCAGCTGGCTGCCGCGCGGTGCGCGGACCGGTCGGGCTCCGTCCATGGACCGCACCCTAGTGACCGGCCAGTGCCCTCAGGGGCGCCAGGGACACCACCTAGGTGGCCCCAACGCACCGGTCGGCCTAGGTCCATCGGTCGGCGGACTCGACGCGATGGGGCGATGGCCGCGGCGGCGAGCAGCCAGTTACATGTGTCCATGACCGATGCCGCGGCCGGGGAAGCCGTCGTCCACGCCCTCGTCGGCGGCGACGTGCTCGCGCTGCAGGCCATGGTCCACCCCGACGTGGTCGACCACTCGGCGGTCCCCGGTCAGCCGGAGGGCTGGGCCGGCCTGCGCGAGCGGGCGATGACGCTGTGCGCATCCGTCCCCGACTCGGACGCGCCGGTGGAAGTGCTCTGCGTCGACGGCGACACGGCGATGTGCCGGGTCCGGCTCACCGGGATACCCCGGACCGGCCCCGGCGCCAGCCCGGCGGACCTCGTGGTCGTCTTCGTCCTGCGGTTCCAGGGCGGGCTGCTGCGGGAGATCTGGACGTCTTCGGACCTCCGGCTGCCCAGCGACGCCAGCCTGGCCTGACCCACCCGGTGGGCCGATGCCGCCCGTCAGGGGTCGACGTCGGCGGCGGCCCGCTCCGCGAAGACGCCCGCCAGCCGGGCGGTGACCGGTCCGGGCGCGATCTCCTGGTCGCCGACCGCGTGCACCGGCTGGACGTCGCGGGTCGAGGAGGTCAGGAAGACCTCGTCGGCCTCGGTGAGCACCGCAGCCGGCAGATCCGCCTCGGTGACGTCAGCCCACTCGAGGAGGAGGGCGCGGGTGACCCCCGCCAGGCAGCCCGAGGTCAAGGGCGGCGTCAGCACCTCGCCGTCCCGGACCACGAAGACGTTCGTCCCGGTCCCCTCGCAGAGCTGCCCGGCGGTGTTCGCGAACAGCGCTTCGCCGGCGCCGTGAGCGCGCGCGTGGGCCAGGGCGACGACGTTCTCGGCGTACGACGTGGTCTTGAGCCCGGCGGTCGCCCCGTGCTCGTTGCGCGTCCACGGCACCATGACGACCTTGGCCGACGCAGCCCACGGACGGGTGGGGGCGAGCGCCACGACGAGGGTCGGGTCGGCGTCGCCGCGCTCCGAGCCGAGCGGGCTGGTGCCTCCGGTCAGCGTGATCCGCAGTCGGAGGGTGGCGCCGAGGTGCTCGGCGTTGGCGGCCAGCGTCTGGGCGACGGCTCCGCGCAGGGTCGCCTCGTCGGGCAGGGGCAGGCGGAGGCCGCGCGCCGAGACGGCCAGCCGGGCGAGGTGCCGGGTGAGGGCGAACGGCACGCCGCCGACCACCTTGGCGGCCTCGAACACCCCGTCCCCGACGGTCATCCCGTGGTCGAAGACGGACACCTGGGCCTCGCCGTCGTCGACGACGGCCCCGTTCACCCAGACCCTCACTGCACCTCCTCGGCGACGGCCAGCAGCCGGCGCGCCTTGAGCTCGGTCTCGTCCCACTCCTGATCAGGGTCGGAGCCCCAGGTGATGCCGGCCCCGGTGCCCAGGTGCAGTCGGTCGTCGCGGCTCCAGAACGTCCTGATGCCCACCGCGAGCGCGCCCGAGCGCCGCCCCGCGTCCACCCAGCCCACCGCGCCACAGTAGGGGCCGCGCGGAGTCGCCTCGAGAGCCCGGATGGCGGCGAGCGCGCTGGACTTGGGGGCGCCGGTCACCGACCCGGGCGGGAACGCGGCGGCCAGCAGGTCCGGCCAGCCGACGTCCTCGCGCAGCACCGCGCGGACGGTGGACACCAGGTGCACCAGCCCGGGGTGCTGCTCCACGGCGCACAGGGCGGGCACCTCGACCGACCCGGTGCGGGCGACGATCCCGAGGTCGTTGCGCACCAGGTCGACGATCATGACGTTCTCGGCGCGGTCCTTGTCGGTCAGGCCGTCCGCCGTGACGGCGGTGCCCTTGATCGGCCCGGACTCGACGAGGTCGCCCTCGCGGTGCAGGAACAGCTCGGGCGAGGCGGTCACGACCTCGAGCCCGTACGCGGGAAGGCTGACCGCCCCGGCGTACGGCGCGGGGTTGCCCTTCGCCAGCAGGCCGGCGAGCCCGCACATCTCGGCACCGGCCGGCAGCACCGCCGCGAGAACCCGGCACAGGTTGACCTGGTAGTAGTCCCCCGCCGCGATGCCCTCCCGGATCCGGTGGACCCCGGCGACGTACTCGTCCCGGCTCATCGACGACGACCACGCCGCGGCCGGCACGCCGGGCCAGCGGCCGGTCGGCGGCGGGGCCTCGCGGACCTCGCGGAACCGGGCACACACCACCTCGCCCTCGAAGCCGAGGACGACCGCCCACCAGCCCGCGCCGTCGAGCGCGGCCGGGTCGTCGGTGACGTCGGCCAGGCCGGTCGCCAGCCGCCCGGCGAACCAGGCGTAGGGCTGGCTACGCGAGAGCACCGACCGCGCCCTCGACGGCCTCGACGATCCTCGGCAGGAGGCGGTCCACGGCGGCGATCTGCCCGGCCACCTCGCGGTCCACGTCCATCGGCGCCACCTCGGCGCGGACGGCCCCGTGGGCGGCACCGCTGGCCGCGCCGGGAGCTGCGACGGCAGCCCGGAGGTCGATGGCCTGGGCGGCGGCCAGGATCTCGACGGCGAGCACCGACCGGACGTTGGCGACGACCTCGCGCAGCTTGCGCACCGAGGTCCAGCCCATCGAGACGTGGTCCTCCTGGTTGCCCGACGTCGGGATGGTGTCGACGCTCGAGGGGTGGGCGAGCACCTTGTTCTCGCTGACCAGCGACGCGGCGGTGTACTGCGCGATCATGAACCCCGAGTTGGTCCCGGGGTCCTCGGCCAGGAACGCCGGCAGGTCACGAGAGAACGCCCGGTCGAGCATCCGGTCGGTGCGCCGCTCGGCGATCGACGCGAGCTCGCTGACCGCGATCGCGAGCATGTCGCCGGCGAACGCGAGCGGCTCGCCGTGGAAGTTGCCTGTCGACATGACCTCGCCGTCCGGGACGATCACCGGGTTGTCGACGATCGAGCCGAGCTCGATGTCGATGACCCGGCGGGCGTGGGAGAGGACGTCGCGGACCGCGCCGTGCACCTGCGGCGCGCACCGCAGGCAGTAGGAGTCCTGCACGGCGTGGTCGCTCTCCCGGTGGCTGGCCACCAGGGGGCTGCCGGCGAGCATCCGCCGCAGGTTGCCCGCCGACGCGAGCTGACCGGGGTGCGGGCGGATCACCTGCACGCGCTCGTCGTACGGCCGGTCGGTGCCCAGCAGCGCCTCCACGCTCATCGTGCAGGCGATGTCGGCCACCTTGACCAGCAGGCCGATCTCGTCGACGGCCAGCGCGAGCATGACCTGCATCGGCTCGGTGCCGTTGATCAGCGACAGGCCCTCCTTGGCCGCCAGCGTCAGCGGCTCGAGCCCCTCCTCGGCGAGCAGCTCCGCGCTCGGGCGGCCCTCAAGGTCCCCGTCGCCCTCGCGGCGCAGCCGGCCCTCCCCGACCAGCGGCTGCGCCAGGTGGGCCAGCTGGGCGAGGTCGCCGGAGGCGCCCACCGAGCCCTTGCCCGGGATGACCGGCAGCAGGCCCCGGTCGAGCAGCTCGAGCAGCCGACGCGGCAGGTCCGGGCGGACACCGGAGTACCCCGCGGCCAGGGTCCTTGCCCGGAGCAGCAGCAGGCCACGTACGACGTCGTCCGGGAGGGGCTGCCCCACGCCCGCGCTGTGCGAGCGGACCAGGGCCAGCTGCATCCGCTCCAGGTCGGCCCGGCCGACGTGGGTGTCGGCCAGCGCGCCGAAACCGGTGGTCACGCCGTACATCACCTGGTCCGCCTCGACGGCTCTCTCGACGACCGACCGGCTGAACTCCATCCGGTCCCCCACACCGGTGCCAAGCTCCGCTCGAGCGCTGCCCCGGGCCACCGCCACGAGGTCCTCCAGGACCAGTGCGTCGCCGGTCACGGTGACGGTTCGGGAGGCGGGCGGAGGGGTCGTGGGGGTGGGCATGGCGGGCAACCTAGCGCCCCGCCCGGGGGGCGTTCCGCTTTGGTCGGCCTCGAGGCGATGGGCTATGGTCTACTCCGCACAGCGAGGGGGGCCGACCGCTCCCTCAGATGTCGCGCGGACGTGGCTCAGTTGGTAGAGCATCACCTTGCCAAGGTGAGGGTCGCGGGTTCGAATCCCGTCGTCCGCTCGGAAGTCTCGAGATCTTTCGGGACTCACTCGGTGGAGTGGCCGAGAGGCGAGGCAACGGCCTGCAAAGCCGTCTACACGGGTTCAAATCCCGTCTCCACCTCGAGCTCCACCACAGTTCCAACCGCTGCTCTCGCAGCAACGGGCGATTGGCGCAGTCTGGCTAGCGCGCTTCCCTGACACGGAAGAGGTCACAGGTTCAAGTCCTGTATCGCCCACCAGCAAACCCCCTGGTCACAGGGGGTTTTTGCTGTGCGGTCCAGCAGCGAGGATCAGTGGCCCAAGGCACCGGTGCCGATCCCGCCGCCACCGCCTATCTCGTCGCGCTCCTTCGCGCACCTGGCGCACCTCAGGTAGTAGCCGTCCGGGCTGCCCGGGTAGCGGATGCGTACGTAGCGGTGGCCCAAGACCACGCAGAGCACGCGCTTCATGTCCTAGAGCCTGACCCCGATGCCGGCGTCGCGCAAGGCTGAATAGTGTGGCCACATGCTCCGCGGAGATCGAGTCAACCTCCGCCTCGTGCGTGAGCAGGATCTGGCCGAGCTGCACGCGTTCGAGACCAATCTGGACTCCCGAGGCTCCTACTTTCCTCTCGGTGTGAGGAGCCAGACTGCACTTCGGGCCGAGTTCGAGAGGAACGGTCTGTGGGACAGGGACGAAGGCCTGCTCCTCATCACCACAGCCGACGAGATCGTCGGGGAGATCGAGTTCTTCCCGATCACGCACTACCTGGTGGGCTACGAGATCTCCTACCAGCTGTTTGGCGACCACCACGCCGGTCACGGCTACACCAGCGAAGCGGTCAGATTGCTGGTCGACTATCTGTTCGGGCTCAAGCGCGTCAACCGGCTGCAGCTGAACATCCATCCCGACAACCAGGCATCCAGACGCGTCGCGGAGAAGTGCGGCTTCACCTTCGAAGGAGTCATGCGCGGCGCCTGGTTCCACCGCGGCGCCTACCGGGACCTCGAGATCTGGTCCCTGCTTCGTGACGAGATCAGTACCAAGTAGACGCGAGGTTAGCCCGGCGTCCGGCGGGGCACCCCGCCTCTCATGCTGCTGGGGATGTTGTCCGTGCGGGCTGGCCGGGGACCCGTTGACACCGCGCGTCTGTGGATCAGGGCGGTGCTCGCGCGCCGCATAGCCAGCCGGGCCGTGTACGGCGAGCGCCCCTGACTCCGACGAGCGCCGTGTCGCCGCTGGGCCAGGGTGTGGGCAGCTCGGTTTCGCCGATTCCGGATGGTGGAATCAGATGCCCGTCGGACCAGGCACTTTCTCAGACGCCGGAGGACAGCATGGCCACGTTCGCCCCTGAGGACCGCCCCGTCCACACCGCTCTGGACGACTGCCAGGAGGAGGTGGACGACCTGCGCGCCGCCCTGGAGTCACGTCCGGTCATCGACCAGGCCAAGGGCGTACTCGTCGCCCGGCACGGCTGCACCCCCGACAAGGCCTTCGAGATGCTCGCGCGCGCGTCTCAGCGGGAGAACCGCAAGGTGCGCGACCTCGCTGCCGACGTCGTGGCGAGCGAGCAGGGCCCCACGGCAGAAGCGCCACCAGCCAGTTAGCGGGAGGCCACGGCGCTGCTGCTGGCGTAGCCGGTCCTCCAGGCATCGACATCCGCTTCCCGCACGAGCCAGTCCCCCGGCCGGCGCGGGTGGGTGGTGATGGCGGTGAGCTCCCGGTCGGTGACGGCCCGCACGATCTCCCGGTACGGCACGTCGGCGTGCTCGGCGGCGTCGACGAGGTCGAGCCAGTCGTTGGAGTGCAGCGTCGTGGGCGAGGGGTGGGCCATGCCTGAGTGATCGGGGGGTCTGGACGGTCGCTCGAACACCCAAACGGGTGACGCCACGTCAGGTCGCGCGCGCGGCCTTCGTCGCAGAGGCGGCACGGCCGTAGCCCTTCCGGCCATCTGCCGGCGGCCCGGCGATATCGACCCATGTGGGTCGTCCGACCGGCCCTTCCCACCGGGCCGCTTGACCGATGGGAAGCGGGGATGGCGACGACCACAATCAGCAGACCGGCGAGGGGTGGAGGGGACCTGTCGCCGGACGGGGAATCGGTCGAGCAGCGGCCGCGGGGGGCTCGCGCTGACTCTCGGGGGCAGCGCGAGCACCTGGCCTCTCGGAGCCCTACCAGAGGTCGCCGACGACCTCACGGCCCTCGGTCAGCTGGTGTGCGCGTGCGCCCCGTGCGGCTGGTCGTCCTCGGTCCGGCGGCGCAGCCCGCCGAAGATGATCTGGATGACGCCGATGATGGCGACCAGGGCGCCGATGAGCTGGTCGCCCGCGTCCTCCCCGTAGATCATTCCGGCGATGCCGAGGACGAGCAGGGCCACCCCGAGCCCGGCGAACACGATGGAGAAAGGCAATGACTTCACGGTGTTCTCCTCGATCGAGCGGCTGGTGGTCACGGACGGTAGCCGCCGTGACATCCCCGGTGCGCGCGCCACGCCACATCGCACCCGACCGGTGGAGCGGTGATCGTCCGAACGGCCAGGGCCGACGCTCGGCCTGCCGCTAGGTCGAGGACACGACCAGCGGCACTGCCTTCAGCATGATGTAGGCGAGGGCGAGCAGGGTGGCGGTCGCCACGGTCCGGGAACTCACGGCGGTGGTCGTTCCCCCCGCCCATGATCGCTACACCGGCGCCCCGCCAGGACGGGCCTCTCGGCGGTCTCAGGTCAGGCGGACAGCGGCCGGCTGCGGCGTTCGGCCCAGCTCTCCACGGACCCCATACGAACCATCCAGTCGCCGGGCCGACGCGGGTGCGTGACCGTCGCGTCCAGATCTCCCTTGGTGGCCGCGGCCACCAGCTCGGCGTACGTCACCCCGACGTAATCGGCCGCGACAAGCAGGTCCATCCAGTTGTTGGCGGGGAACATCAGCGGGGCGTAGGTCATGACCCGGTCATCGGCATGGCTTGGCACGGCCTTGACCCGGGGGTCACCCGGACGGGTCAGCGCCGCCCCGGCGAGTGCCGAGATGGATCTCGCGGACCGTCTCCACGGTGTCGGCCTCGGCAGGCGTCTTGTCCGGGCGGTGCCGCAGCACCCGGGCGAACCGCAGCGCCATCGCGGCCGGGTAGCGAGGCGAGGTCTGCACCCCGTCGAAGGCCACCTCGACCACCAGCTCGGGCCGCACCTGCACCACCCACTCGCTGGACGTGACGGCCAGCTCCTGCAGACGCCTGGTCTGCCAGGCCAGCATCTCGTCGGTCAGGCCCTTGAAGGTCGTGCCGAGCATCACGAACCCGCCCCCCGCCGGGTCGACCGCCCCCAGGTGCAGGTTCGACAGCCAGCCGCGGCGGCGGCCGTGACCCCACTCGGCCGCCAGCACGACGAGGTCGAGGGTGTGCCGGGGCTTGACCTTCAGCCAGCCGGTTCCGCGCCGGCCGGCCTCATAGGGCGCACCGAGCGACTTGGCCACCACGCCCTCGTGTCCCCGTGCCAGGGCGTCGGCGACGAACGCTTGCGCGGCGTCGAGGTCACTCGTGACGGTCCGCGGCACCCGCAGGTCCTCCGGCACGGCGGTGGCCAGGGCCTCGAACCGCTCCTCGCCGGGCAGAGACAGCACGTCCTCGCCGTCGAGGTGGAGCACGTCGAAGGCGTACGTCGACAAGGGGGCCGTCTCGCGCGCCGCCGCCACGTCGACCCGGGAGCCGACCCTGCTGCCCGTCACCTGGAAGGGGCGCGGCCGGCCGTCCGGCCACAACGAGATTGCCTCGCCGTCGAGGACCGCGGACCGCACCGGCAGCGACAGGGCGCTCTCGACGACCTCGGGCACCCGGGAGGTGATGTCGTCGAGGCTTCGGGTGAACACCGCGACGTCTCTGCCGTCGCGGTGGACCTGCACGCGGACCCCGTCGAGCTTCCACTCCAGTGCAGCGGTGCCGATCCGCTGCAGCGCCGACTCCACGTCGTCACCCGGCGAGGCCAGCATCGGCTGCACCGGCCGGCCGACCTGGAGGCGGAACTCGGCGAGGCCGTCGGCACCGCGCTCGAGCGCGGCCACCGCGACCGGCCCGACGGCGCCACGCAGCATGACGGCTCGTCGCACGTCCGCAGCGGGAAGACCGGTCGCCCGCGCGACGGCGTCGAGCATCACGCCCTCGAGCGCCCCCTGCCTGAGCTCTCCGGTCAGCAGACCTCTCAACAGCCCCTGCTCGAGCTCTGTGGCGCGGGAGAACAGCGCCGCGACCTGACGGGCCCGCTCCGACTGGGAGCCGGCGCCGGACAGCCGGGCGACCTGATCCAGCGCGCTGTCCACCTCGGCCACCGACAGCGTCGGTGAGGCCGCCGGCTCGGGCAGGTCACGCAGGGACGCCCAGCCGACGCCGGTCCGGCGCTGGCGCAGCTCGCCCGAGAGGTAGGCGACGACGAGGGGTACCTCGACCGGCGAGGCGGCCTGCAGGCAGCCTGCCACGGCCGCCGACTTTTCTGACCGCTTCGTCGTCCCAGAGACCGTCCGGGACGCTGCGGCGACGTCGACGAGCAGCACGGGCACATTCTCCGCTGCCCTACCGACAGCGGGCGGTCACGCCCCCAGGTCGGTCAGCGCGTCCTGCACGCCGCGGTGGAACGTCGGGTAGGCGTAGATCATCGTGCGCAGCGTGTCCACCGGGATCCGCGCGTGCACGGCCAGAGTCAGCATCGAGAGCACCTCGCCGCCCCAGGGGCCGCACGAGGTCGCCCCGACGAGCACGCCGGCGTCGGCGTCCTCCACCACCTTGATGAAGCCGGCATTGCCCGGCCCGTGGATCCACCCTCGCGCGGACGACGACACCTGCGCGGTGCCGGTGCGCACCCGGACGCCTTGCTCGCGGGCGGCTCGCTCGGTCAGCCCGACCGAGCCGACCTCCGGGTCGGTGAACGTCACCCGTGCGAGGCCGGTGTAGTCGGCCGATGGGTGCTCCTCGCCGAGGATGTCGGCGATCGCGATACCGGCCTGGTACATCGCCATGTGGGTGAAGGCGCCGACACCCGTGACGTCCCCGACCGCCCACAGTCGCTCCCCCGCCCGCATCCGCTCGTCGACCTCGACGGCGCGCGCCTCCGGGTCCAGCCCCACGCTGTCGACGCCCAGCTCCTTGACACGGGCCCGACGCCCCACCGACACCAGCAGCTCGGCGGCTCTGACCGACGTACCGTCCTCCAGACGCACCACCACCTCGCCATCGACGGCATCGTCGCCACCGACGCGCTCGATGTGGACTGCCTTCGCGCCGGTGCGGACCTCCGCACCGTCCTCCCGCAGCGCCGCGGCGACGACCTCACCGGCCTCCGGCTCCTCCGGCGGCAGCAGCCGGTCGGTCCCCTCGATGACCGTCACGGCCGAGCCGTAGCGCGCGAACATCTGCGCGAGCTCGGCCCCGATCGAACCGCCGCCGAGCACGGCGAGGGAAGCGGGGGCCGCGGTGGCGGAGACCGCCTCCCGGTTGGTCCAGTACCGGGTGTCGGCCAGGCCCTCGATCGGGGGTACGACGGGAGCCGACCCGGACGCCACCACCACGGCGCGGGCCGCGACGAAGACGTCCTCACCCACCCGCACCCGGCCGGGGCCGTCGAGCACCGCCGAGCCCCGCACCAGCCGGCCGCCCTTGCCCACGAACCGGTCGGCGGCGACCGTGTCGTCCCAGTCGTCGGTTGCCTCTGCGCGGATCCGCTTGGCCACGGGGCCGAGGTCCGGCTCGACCCCGGCCCGCCCGGAGTAGCCATCGGCCCGCCGGGCCTCGGCGATCAGCGTCGACCCGCGGATCATCATCTTGCTCGGCACGCAGCCCCAATAGGGGCACTCGCCGCCGACCAGCTCGCGCTCCACCGCCACGACGGACAGCCCCGCCTCGGCCAGCCGGCCGGCCACCTCCTCGCCGCCGGGACCCATCCCGATGACCACCGCGTCGACCTGCTGCTGCGCCATGCCCCTTTCTATCGCGCCGGACGACGGGGAGGGTTAGCGTCCGGGGCTGTGACGACGCCCCCGGCACCGGAGCTGTGGCTGGTCCGGCACGGCGAGACCGAGTGGAGCGCGTCCGGCCGGCACACCAGCCGGACCGACCTCGACCTGACGGAGGCGGGCGTCGAGGATGCGAAGGAGCTCGGTCGCCGACTGGCCGGCGTACCGGCGTTCGCGCGGGTGCTGTCCAGCCCGCTGCTGCGGGCCCGGCGGACGGCCGAGCTCGCCGGCTTCGCCGGCGCGGAGATCGCCGACGCCCTTGCCGAGTGGGACTACGGCGAGGACGAGGGCCGCACCACGGCGCAGATCCGCGAGGACCGGCCGGGCTGGTCGTTGTGGCGCGACGGGCCGCGCGGCGGCGAGACCGCCCCTGCCGTCGCCGCCCGGGCGGACGAGGTGGTGGCC
>DASVED010000379.1:0-8306 GCA_036380775.1 Actinomycetes bacterium | reverse complement strand
GGCGTGCCTCAGTCCGGCGTCAACGAGCTCCCGGGCGGCAAGGTCCGGTACTCGTTTCCGAGCAGACCTGATCGCGCGCTCGATAGCCCAGGGTTGAGAGTGGTCTTGGCGCTCGCGTGCCGTAGCCGGGCCTGCACGACCTTGACGTCGAGCCCGGAGGCGATAAGCAGCGACGCGAGGTAGTGCCTCAAGTCGTGGAACCCGAAGCCCTCGGCCTACGGCCACCTCTGGCCCGACGCAGACGAGTCCGCACGGGCCGCCATCGGTGCGGTGTTGGCGGCTCGTGCGGACTCTGTGCGGACTCGGGAGGTGATCGGCTGACAGACGTGCAGGTCAGAGCGAAGTCGATCCTAGATGTCGTAGTACAGCTCGAATTCGTGGGGGTGCGGGCGCAGCCGGATGGGGTCGATCTCGTGCGTGCGCTTGTACTCGATCCAGGTCTCGATGAGGTCGTCGGTGAAGACGCCACCCTCCAGCAGGTACGCGTGGTCCTCCTCGAGCGATGCGAGCACCTCGGGGAGCGACGACGGGACCTGGGCGATCTCGGCGTGCTCGTCCGGCGGCAGCTCGTAGAGGTCCTTGTCGACGGGCTGGTCGGGCTCGATCTTGTTGCGCACGCCGTCGAGTCCGGCCATCAGCATCGCCGAGAACGCGAGGTACGGGTTGGACGACGGGTCCGGCACCCGGAACTCGATGCGCTTGGCCTTCGGGTTGGCCCCGGTGATCGGGATGCGGATGCACGCCGAGCGGTTGCGCTGTGAGTACACCAGGTTCACCGGTGCCTCGAAGCCTGGCACCAGCCGGTGGTAGCTGTTCATCGTCGGGTTCGTGAACGCCAGCAGCGACGGGGCGTGCCGCAAGAGGCCGCCGATGTAGTGGCGGGCAGTGTCCGACAGGCCCGCGTAGCCGAGCTCGTCGTAGAACAGCGGGTTGCCGTCCTTCCACAGCGACTGGTGGCAGTGCATGCCGGAGCCGTTGTCACCGAAGAGCGGCTTGGGCATGAAGGTCGCTGTCTTGCCCGCGGCCCACGCCACGTTCTTGATGATGTACTTGAACAGCATCAACTTGTCGCCGGCGTGCAGCAGCGTGTCGAACCTGTAGTTGATCTCGGCCTGGCCTGCAGTGCCGACCTCGTGGTGCGCGCGCTCGACCTCGATGCCCGCGCGGTTCAGCGCGAGCGACATCTGGTCGCGCAGATCGGCGTAGTGGTCGACCGGCGGAACGGGGAAGTAGCCGCCCTTGTAGCGCGTCTTGTAGCCGCGGTTGCCGCCCTCCTCCTGGCGGCCGCTGTTCCAGGCGCCCTCGATCGAGTCGATGTAGTAGTAGCCGGAGTGCTGGTTGGTCTCGAAGCGCACGTCGTCGAAGACATAGAACTCCGCCTCCGGGCCGAAGTACGCCGTGTCCGCGATGTTCGAGCCCTTCAGGTACGCCTCGGCCTTCGTGGCGATGTTGCGCGGGTCCCTGCTGTAGGGCTCGTCGGTGAACGGGTCGACGATCGAGAAGTTCAACGCCAGCGTCTTCTCGGCCCGGAACGGGTCGAGGTAGGCGGTCGCCGGGTCCGGGATCAGCTTCATGTCCGACTCATGGATGGCCTGGAAGCCGCGGATCGACGATCCGTCGAACATCTGCCCGTTGACGAAGAAGTCCTCGTCCACGGTCTCGGCCGGGACGTTGAAGTGCTGCATGACCCCCGGGAGGTCGCAGAACCGGACGTCGATGAACCTGACGCCCTCGTCCTTGATGAACCGCAGGACCTCGTCCGCGTTGCTGAACATCCATCCTCCTCGTGAGCCGGCGGCCGGTTGCCGTCGTGGTCGGACGCTATGGCCGCAGGGTTTCCCGGCCGTGACCCTCATGTTTCGCCGGTGTTACGCATCCGGGCGGTTCCAGGACCGGGTCCACCCGCCTGCCAGGCGGCGGTCGCGACGGTACGCTGCGCCGGTGGTCGAGCGGAAGGACGTCGCCTCCTGGCTCGAGGGCCCCGGCGCCGGTCGAGGCCCCGGCGAGCAGGAGTACGCAGGTCAGCGGCTCGGCCGGCCTGCTGAGGGGCCGGGCTCGGTCGCGGGATTCGGACCGCGCATCGTGGCCTACCTGATCGACTCGCTGGCCTGCACGCTGATCGCCTACGGGCTGCTGCGTGACCAGCGGCTCACCCTGCTGGTGTTCGCCCTCGAGGTCCTGGTGCTGACCTGGCTCGCCGGCGGGTCGGCCGGCCAGCTCGTTCGCGGGTTGCGAGTGGTGCGCCTCGACGGCCGGCCGATCGGCCTCTGGCGTGCTGCGCTGCGCACCGTCCTGCTGCTGCTCCTCATCCCTGCCCTGATCTGGGACCGCGACGGCCGCGGCCTGCACGACAAGGCCGCCGGCAGTCTGGTCGTCCGCTCCCGCTGATCAGCCGGCGAGGGAGTCGAACGCCTCCCACAGGGCGTCGACATGTCGCTGCTCGGTCGACGTCTGGCCCACCGACACCCGGATGAACGCCGTGCCGTCGGGCAGCACCGACGGCGTCAGGGCGAACCGGCCGGTGGCGTTGACGGCCGCCGCCAGCTCGCGCGTGGCGTCGTCGCCGCCGACGTGGCGGAAGCACACGAGTCCGAAAGGGACGGGCGCGACGAGCGCGAACCGATCGTCCGTGTCGATCCGGTCGGCCAGCCCGCGGGCGAGTCGGATGTGCTCCCGGACGTGGTGGCGGATGCCTTCGGCGCCGTACGACCGCAGCACGAACATCAGCTTGAGCGCGCGGAACCGGCGCCCCAGTGGGACGTGCCAGTCCCGGTAGTCGACGACCTCGCCGGACTCCGACGCCGCGTCGCGCAGGTACGGCGGCAGGATGGACAGCGTGCTGATCAGCTCGCGCCGGTCGGCCACCCAGAACGCCGAGCAGTCGAAGTTGGTGAACATCCACTTGTGCGGGTTGACCGTGTAGGAGTCGGCGAGCTCGACACCGTCCTGAAGGTGCCGCAGCTCCGGGCAGACCATGGCCGTCCCCGCGTACGCGGCGTCGACGTGGTGCCACATGCCGTGCGCCCGCGCTACCTCCGCGACGGACCGCACCGGGTCGACCGCGGTCGTGCCCGTGCTGCCGACGGCGCTCACCACGGCGCACGGCACCAGTCCGTCGGCGACGTCCTGCTCGACCGCTCGGCGCAGGGCCGCCGCGTCCATCCCGAGGTCGGTGTCGACACCGACCGACCGGACATGCCCGAACGCCGCCACCCGGGCGCCCTTCTCGACCGACGAGTGGGCCTGCGACGACGCGTAGACCACCAGGTCGCCGACGTCCGCGCCGGACCGGACGGCGCGCTCCCGCGCCACGACCAGCGCCGTGTGGGTGGAGTCCGACGCGCTCATCTGGAGCACGCCGCCGCCCGGGCCGGTGTCGACCCGCCAGGCCGGTGGCAGTCCCAGCAGGTCCACCAGCCAGTCCATGACGAGGCTCTCGACCTCGGTGGCCGCCGGGCTGGTCGACCAGAGCATTCCCTGCACGCCGAGGCCCGCGGAGACGAGCTCGCCGAGGATCGAGGGCGGTGACACGTTGGCCGGGAAGTAGGAGAACCAGCCCGGGTGCTGCCAGTGGGTGATCCCGGGCATGATCACCCGGTCCAGGTCGGCGAGGACGTCCTCGAACGGCTCGGGCTGCTCGGGCGGGCGGGCAGGGAGCCCGGCCCGGACCTCACCGGGGGTGACCGCGGCGTGGATCGGTCGCTGCTCGACGGTGGCCAGGTAGTCCGCCACCCAGTCGACCAGGGCGTGGCCGTGCCGGCGGAACTCGTCGAGCGGCATGTGGAAGCTGTCGTTCACCGGCCAAGTCGTACCACGGCACCCTCGCGGGAGTGCTCGACCGGGAGCCCGGCACGGGCCCACTCCGGAAACCCTTCCTCGAGCCGCGCCACCCGGTAGCCGCGGCGACCCAGCTCACGGACGGCGTCGTCGGCGAACACACAGAAGGTGCCGCGGCAGTACGCAACGACCGTGCGGTCCGCCGACAGGTCTCGCAGGCGGCGGGTCAGCTCGCCGACGGGCAGTGACACCGCACCCGCGATGTGCCCGGCCCGGTACTCCGGCTCCGGTCGGACGTCGAGGACCACGACGTCGCCGTCGCGTAGCCGCGCTGCGAGCTCGTCGCGGGTCACCGTGTCGAGGCGGCTCCGGTCCCCGAGATAGGCCGCCGCCAGCTGGTCGAGCTCGGCGACGTGCTCCTGGGCAACCTCACGAAGGGCAGCCCACAGCTCGCCGACCCGCTGGCTGGCGAGCGTGTAGAAGATGCGGTTGCCGTCCCGCCGCGTGCGCACGAGGCCGGTGCGCAGCAGGTACTGCAGGTGCTGGGAGGTGTTCGCAACCGACTGCCCGACCTCGGCGGCGAGCTCGTCGACCGACCGCTCGCCCTGTTCGAGGACGTCGACGAGCTCGGCGCGGCGCCCGTTGCCCAGTGCTCTCGCGACCGCGGCCAGCCCGTTGAACAAGGCATCCTTTGCCGCCCGGTCACCCATGCCGACCCCTCCCATGGCGTCCGCCCGTGTCCCGCCGGCCGTCCTGCCAGGCTGTTCAAGGGAACACTTGACGAGCATAGCGACTCAGCGGCACTATTCAAGCGTTTCCTTGAAGTGGGAGGTCGTCTGTCATGCGTCAGCGGCCGGTGGTGCCGTTGGTCGACGCCGGGCTCGGCAACAGCGCGTACCTGGTCGATCTCGGCGACGGCGGCGCGCTGGTCGTGGACGCCAGCCGCGACCTGCGCGCGGTGCGCGCCGCGGCAGAGAAGCGGGGACTGCGGGTGCGGTACGCCGTCGACTCGCACCTGCACGCCGACTTCCTCTCGGGAGCCCGGCAGCTCGCCGTCGCCGACGGTGCGGTCGTCCTCGCGTCTGCCGCCGGGCGGCGCGAGTTCCCGCACACCGGCCTGGCCGACGGCGACGAGGTCGACCTCGGTGGACTGCGGCTGCGTGCCATCAGCACTCCCGGTCACACCGAGGAGCACCTGGCGTTCCTGCTCCTCGACGGCGACCGGCCGACAGGGGTGTTCACCGGCGGGTCACTGATCGTCGGGGCTGCGGCCCGCACCGACCTGGTGGATCCGGCCCGAACCGCGGACCTGGCGCGCGCCCAGTACCGGTCGCTGCAGCGGCTGATCACCCTGCCCGATGCCGTCGAGGTCTTCCCGACCCACGGCGCCGGGTCGTTCTGCTCCGCGCCGCCTGGCGCCGAGCGGACCAGCAGCATCGGTATGGAGAAGGCGACCAACCCGCTGCTGCAGGTGGCGGACGAGGACGCGTTCGTCAGCGCGCTGCTCGGCTCGCTCGGCTCGTTCCCGCCGTACTTCCGTCGCCTGGCCGAGGAGAACCGGCGAGGCCCCGCCGTGATCGACGAGGGTCCCGCGCTCGCCTCGGTCGGCGCGGCCCGCGTAGCTCAGCTCCTGCGCGACGGTGCCCTGCTGGTCGACACCCGTCCGACGGCCGAGTTCGCGGCAGCGCACCTGCCGGGCTCACTGTCGATTCCGCTGCGGGACGCCTTCGCGACCTGGCTGGGCTGGACAGTCCCGCACGACCTGCGGCTTGTCGTGCTGCGCGGCGACGACCAGGACCCGACCGAGATCGCCCATCAGGCAGCCAAGATCGGCTACGACAACATCGTCGGCGAGCTCGCCGGCGGCATCGCCGCCGCGATCACCGAGGGCTTTCCGACCAAAGGCACCCGGCTGCTTCGTGCCGACGATGTCGCCGTAGGGGACGCGCGGCGGTTGCTCGACGTGCGGCAGCGTTCCGAGTTCGCGGCGGGTCACCTGCCCGGGGCCGACAACGTCGAGCTCGGGGACCTCGCCGGGTACTCCCCGGCGCCGGCGCCCGCCGGGACGACTGTCGTCATGTGCCAGCACGGGGAGCGCGCCATGACCGGCGCCAGCCTTCTCGAACGGGCCGGGCAGCGGAACGTCGCCGTCATGGTCGGGGGGCCGGAGGACTGGGCCACAGTGCACGGCGCTCGGTTGGAACGGGGCGAGTGAGCGGCCAGTGAGCGGCCGGGACCAGGCCGCCCAGGCGGCCCCTGCGCCGGCCCGACCCGGCGGCCCGCTGCGGCTCGGGATGCGCGCCAACGCCGCCCAGTTCGCCCTGCTCGTCGCTGTCAACGCGCTCGTCGGCGGCATGCTCGGCCAGGAGCGGACCGTGCTGCCGCTGCTGGCCGAGCGCACTTTCCACCTCGGGGCGTACACCGCCGCACTGACGTTCATCCTCGCCTTCGGTGTCGCGAAGGCAGCCACCAACTACCTGGCCGGGACCTGGTCGGACCGCTACGGACGCAAGCCGGTGCTCGTCGCCGGCTGGCTCGTGGCGCTGCCGGTGCCCCTGCTGCTCATCTGGGCCCCGACCTGGGGCTGGGTCGTCGCCTCGAACGTCCTGCTCGGGGTGAGCCAGGGGCTGACCTGGTCCACGACGGTCATCATGAAGATCGACCTCGTGGGGCCGGCCCGCCGCGGGCTGGCGATGGGGCTGAACGAGGCCGCCGGGTACGGCGCAGTTGCCGCGACCGCACTCGCGACCGGCTACCTCGCCGGACGTTACGGGCTGCGGCCGGAGCCGTTCTACGTGGGCATCGCCTACGCGGCCCTCGGGCTCGGCCTCTCGACGTTCGCCGTCCGGGAGACCCGCGACCACGCCCGGCTCGAGGTCGGGACGCACGTCGCTCGTCCCGACGGCCGGCACGACCACCTGCACGGCGAGCTGACTGACCGGCAGGTATTCGCTCAGGCGAGCCTGCGGGAGCCCGCACTGTCGTCGGCCAGCCAGGCCGGGATGGTGAACAACCTCAACGACGGGCTGGCCTGGGGCCTCTTCCCGGTCCTGTTCGCTACCGCTGGGCTGTCCGTGACGCGCATCGGAATGCTCGTCGCGCTGTACCCCGCCGTGTGGGGGCTGGCGCAGCTGGCGACGGGAGCCTGGTCGGACCGGGTCGGGCGCAAGCCCCTCATCGTCGGGGGGATGCTCACCCAGGCCGCCGCCCTCACCGTCGTCGCCTCGGCCGACACGTTCGCCGTGTGGGCAGTCGCCGCCGCGTTGCTCGGCGCCGGCACCGCGCTCGTGTACCCGACGCTGCTCGCCGTGGTCGGTGACGTCGCGCATCCTGCGTGGCGGGCCCGCGCGGTCGGTGTCTACCGGCTGTGGCGCGACGGCGGGTTCGCGGTCGGTGCGCTGCTGTCCGGTGTCCTTGCCGACGCGTACGGCGTCCGGGCCGCGGTGTGGGCTGTCGCCGCCCTCACCGCAGCCTCCGGTGTCGTGGTCGCCCTCCGGATGTACGAGACGCTGCATCGGCCCGGCGGCTGACCGAGGCCGTCCACGCCGCGCCCTGGCCACTGTCCTCGCCTCACAACCGTCCGGAGCGGCTGACAGCGACAGGGGTGGCGGCGTACCGTTCGCGGGCGGAGGAGGACGCCGATGGGACACCGGTCGCACCCGAGCGCCATTGACGAGCTGCTTGCTGCGGCACGCACCGACCTCGATCGCGTCCAGCCGCACCAGCTCGCGTCCGCCATCGCATCAGGCGCCCTCGTCGTCGACATCCGCCCCCTCGAGCAGCGCCGGAACGATGGCGACCTGCCCGGGGCCTTGGTCATCGACCGCAACGTCCTCGAATGGCGTCTCGACCCCACGTGCCCGCACCGCATCGCCGATGTCACCGGGCCTGACATCTGGGTCGTCCTGGTCTGCAACGAAGGGTTCAGCTCGAGCCTGGCTGCTGCCACCCTGAAGCGTCTGGGACTTCACCGGGCCACCGACCTGGCCGGTGGCTTCCAGGCGCTGCGGGCAGCCCTCCCGGAGCCGCGCAACCCCGCGACGAGACGCGCACGAACCTAGGAGCCCTGCGCACATCGACCTCCGACCGGACCGTTGGTCCTTCGCGCCGCCGAGCGTTCCAGGCGCACGATGGGCCGGACAGGCAGCAGCAGCGACGTGGGAGGTGCCCGTGAGGATCGACGACATGGTGACCACGGTGCGGGATGCGATCACGGTGAAGCGGGTCTTTGCCGAGCCCTACGAGAAGGACGGAGTCACCGTCATTGCGGCCGCGACGGTGGCGGGCGGTGGGGGAGGCGGCGGCGGTCACGACGAACGAGGTCAGGAGGGTGAAGGGGGAGGCTTCGGGGTGATGAGCCGCCCGGCCGGGGCCTATGTCATCAGACATGGCGACGTCCAATGGCGTCCTGCCGTCGACGTCAACCGCCTGATCACCGTGCTCGGCGCGGTGGCGATCGCCTACCTGCTCAGCCGGCCACGCATCATCAGGGCGCGCGCGAAGGCGGCCCGCAGGGCCAGGGGGTGACT